>NZ_JAVJQN010000181.1:0-22018 GCF_040218245.1 Coleofasciculus sp. E1-EBD-02
ACAATTTTGGTGACTTCCTGAGTAAAGTTCAACACCTCGACTCCGCGGCAATTGAGCCTGTCGAAATTCGGTGTTGACGCCCTCGCGGAGTCGAAGCGTCAATTTTTCCCTACACCCTACACCCTACACCCTACACCCTACACCCTACACCCTACACCCTACACCCTACACCCAGTAGTACCCTCAAGTCCCTTGTCACCCCCTCAGGTGAATCAGAGATTCCGCTGTGGGAAGATGTCACTCCACCCAATTCTTGGCGCGTTCAACCGCTTTCTGCCAATCGATAAAATTATCCTGGGCAGCTTTTGCCCCTTCTCCCGGTTCAAATGTCCGTTCGATGGCGGTTTGGGTAACAAGCTTATGGTAATCATCCCAGAAGCCAACGGCTAACCCTGCACCAAATGCCGCACCTTGCGCTGTCGCATCAAGAACGGCGGGGCGTTCGACGGGAATGTTGAGGACATCGGCTTGAAACTGCATTAAGAAGTCATTCTGAGACGCACCACCGTCTACTTTCAGGAGTTCGATGGGGGTGTCGCCATCTTTGTTCATGGCATCAACGACTTCTCGGACTTGATAGGCGATTGATTCCAATACCGCCCGTACCATGTGTTCCCGCTTGACACCGCCTGTAATACCGAGGAATGCACCTCTGGCACTCATATCCCAGTGGGGGGCACCCAAACCACTGAGGGCAGGCACAAAATAGATGCCATTGGTATCCTCGACTTGACGCGCTAGGGGTTCAGTTTCGGCAGCCGACTCAATCAGTTGTAAACCATCTCGCAGCCACTGAATACAAGCCCCGGTGGTGAACATCGCCCCTTCTAGGGCAAAAGCTACATCAGTGCCACTGCCATTTGCCGCATTTGTCCAGGCGACGGTGGAAAGGAGTCGATTACCCGATCGCGTCACTTCTTTGCCCGTATAGGAAATTAAGAAGCAACCTGTTCCATACGTACATTTGAGCATACCCGGGCGATCGCAACCGTGGGCAAACAGCGCCGCTTGTTGGTCACCGAAAATCGCCATAATCGGAATTTCTTCCCCTAACAAACTGGGTTCCGTTTTGCCAAACAGTCCCATACTGGGTTGAATTTGGGGCAAAATCTGAGCCGGAATGCCAAATAAATCCAGAAGGCTGTGATCCCAATCCTGATTAGCGAGATTCATCAGCATGGTGCGGCTGGCATTACTGTGATCCGTAACGTGGACTTTGCCCCCGGTGAGATTCCAGAGAATCCAGGTATCAATGGTGCCTGCTAAGACATTATCGAAATTCGTATCTGGTTTTTCCTGGCGCACCCAATTCAGCAGCCATTCTAACTTCGTGGCTGAGAAATAGGCATCCAGGACTAATCCCGTGCGTTCTTGAATATCCGCATCATGCCCCTGTTGGGTTAAATCCCGACATCGAGTCGCCGTGCGTCGATCCTGCCAAACGATCGCATTATGCAAGGGTTCTCCTGTGGTTTTATCCCAGAGTAAACAGGTTTCGCGCTGTACGGTTAAACCAATCGCCGCAATCTCTGAAGCTGACACCCCCTTATCCTTTAAGACTTGCTGCATACAGTCGCGAGTATCCCGCCAAATTTCCTGGGGATCATGTTCCAACCAACCGGGTTGGGGGTAATGCTGGGTGAATTCCTGATAAACTTGTCCCGCGATCGCACCTTGTTTGTCAAATAGAATGGCTCGGTTCCCCGTGGTACCGAGGTCAAGGGCTAGGACGTATTTCGCGTTAGTCGTCATCGCAATCTTATAAATTTACAGCTAAACCCCAAATAGGGTTGAGTACAGATTTACCAGGTTATGCGATCGCTCGGCTACTCTCTGTAGTCTTTCTTTGCGTTGACAGCAAGTGTCATTTGTCATTTGTCATTTGTCATTTGTTAGGGAACAGGGAACAGGGAACAGGGAATAGGCAATAGGCAATAGGCAATAGGCAATAGGCAATAGGCAATAGGTAGGGAACAGGGAATAGGCAATAGGTAAGGTAGAGTTTTGAGTTAACTTCCCCATCTCCCTCATCTCCCTCATCTCCCTCATCTCCCTCATCTCCCTCATCTTCCCCATCTCCCTCATCTTCCCCTGCTCCCCCTGCTCTCAGACGTAGCATGCTACGTCTCTACATTGCTCCCCCTGCTCTTAATTCCGGAGAATCCCTAACCCCGCTTCCCGTTCAATATAATCGGCGAGGTTAATAAAATCATCGCGGGGATAACAAATTCCGCCCACCAGTTTAAACGCTAACTCACTGCGAGCTTCGTCGGGATTTTCCAGTAAATGAATTCCCCAATAATACAATTGATCACTAGAGCGAATACAAGCGTATTTGGGATCAATGCAGTGAAACTTATGATCAATGGCTTTGACCTCATTATACGTATTCAAAAACGTATCTCGGAGCAACCGCAATCGCCGTTTAGAGCCGGGATATTTGAAATTATTGACTAGCACAAATAGGTGAGCTTGTTGATTAAGTTCTCGGATTCCTCTTACCGTATCCTTAATCACTTGACCATGTTTGTTCAGTCCCAAGGGATTTAAGGTGGTGGGAATAATGCAATAGTCAAATTGACTCACCAGCTCTTTCGGGTTACGTTCTAAGGCAGGGGAACAATCACAAACGACCACTTTACAATCCCGCGCGGCATCTTCATGCCACTCACGCCAGTCATAGACCGCGATGTAGGTACTCGCGCCAACACCTCTAGGTCGGGGAACATCCACCCCATCGCCTAGTAGCTTTTGCAGGTTTTGTTCTGGGTCTAAATCGACGAGCGCCACATTAAATCCCTCTAGGGCAAATGCACCCGCTAAATGAGCAGATACGGTCGTTTTGCCGACGCCACCTTTGCAGGTAAAAACGCCAACATAAATTTTACCCGGTTTCGGGGGTTCGGGCGGCGGTAATTCATCCTCATTCACCCAGAGAATTTGGGTGTCTGCTGCAATTCCACATTGGATTTTAGCGTCTGACCCCCAAGAGCGAATTAAAGCATTGGCGGGCGCACCATAGCCTTTAGTCGTGATAAAAAAACCACAGTTAAAGTCTTGACCCGCTTTCGATTCTAAAAAGCCTAAAAACCGTAGGATTTGGGGTTTTTGGACATTACTGATCAACCATTTCAGATGAACCGCACCCGTTTGACCCTCTTTGCTAACCACTAAATCATACTCTGGCGGCTTGGGGTCGGGAGTGGTAACAGTCCACCCCTCGTTCTGAAAAATCATTGCCACATGTTGCTCAAACTGAGCAAAGTCTCTCATATAAGGCGGCTTTCGAGATGATGACATAACTACGAGCAAGTAATAAGTAATAAGTAATAAGTCAAAACGGGGATGGCAGAGCAAATAAAGTGTTGTTTTTACTTACACACATCTTGTCCGATACGTCAACCCTTATTTTTGACCGACTCTCTGGACTATTGTAACTTTTATCACCAATTGCCCCACGTTTCTGCTGATTGGTCATTTATCCTGATGTTACTCAACCCACTCCCATCTCCCAGACGTGCCATGGCACGTTTCTACACCCCCATCTCTCTCATTTCTCTTTAAAGGTTTAAGCCCATAGAGGGATGCATTTGTGCTAAACACCTCTAAAGTGAGTTTAATTTAATTCGCCAGAGGGATGCACGTCAGTTCATCCTTCTGTAACTTGGAAAGTGAAATACATACATATTGATGATTTTCGAGGACTTATATATGAATATGAATCAGACAAATCCTTCAGATCGCCAAGCCAAGACAAAAGAGCAAATTAAATCCGAAACCTACGACAGAAAGATTGTTCCGGCGGAAACAGCCGCCCGTCATGAACGGGAAGGAGATAACTATAAGACGAAGGTTACGGAAGATCAGCAAACCAATCCTGATAGTATCAACACCACTGAGGGATATACCGTAGACAACGAAGGCTTGGTGAATAACTTTGCCGTTGAACCCGAAATGTATGTCAACGAACCGGGTGACTTGCGCCAAAAAGAAGAACAAGAGACGGCTAAACGCCGCCAAGAACTGCAACAACTCGATGAAGAACGCCAAGGCGAGTTGACGATGGAAAAAGATGAGCGTGGTCGAGGACCCGGCGCTGTCTAGGATAGATAGGCAAAATAGACAAATTAAGTACAGACGTAGCCTGCTACGTCTGTGTTTTTAAGTTTGAATTATAGCTGTCGTCATAAAGTTTAGGAGAGATTTAACGGCTGAAACAATTACATACCAGCAATAAACTTTTGCTCCCCTGTTCCCCCGCACCTCTACATCAATAAGGTCCAAACATCTCGTTAGCTGGAATGTCTGGATTGTCGCTGTAGAAAAACTCACGAATGAGTTGCAGGACTTCCTCTTTGCTTAAAAAACCATCCTGATTGGTATCTAATTTAGGAAATACTCGTGGAGCATAAACAGGCGACACATTGTAAACACTTAAAATCCCTGCCCACTCTGCTTGGCTAATTTTTCCATCTTCATCTTTGTCAAACACCTCAAAAACTAATTCCATAAAGAAATGGATGTTGTGCAGGTATTTCTCTTCATCATTTAAAATAATAGAATAATAGGATAACCATTCTTCTAAGCTAACTTTTTTATTGTGGGTTATATCTGCATCTCGTTTCAATTCTTCCCAGTTGCGATTACAGTTATTTAGTAAAATTTGATACCTAGGGGAGCGCGAACCCCAGTGTCTTAATGCGGCTAACTTTTTTATAATATTTTCAAAATCTTGATAAGCTAAAGCGCCATCAAACTTGGCATCGTGCATACTGAAAAATTTAGTCAGTTTGCGCGTTTGTAGTTTAGTCAGCATAAGTTTCCTCTCTGAGAGTAGAGACATTACAGGCAACGTCTCTACAATATCATTTCTCTAGGTCACAGAGACTTATGGGTAGTCTGAAGAGCTAATAATCGATGCTACCTTGAGCAACAACGTCAAAAGCTCCTGAATCGAGTCCTGGTTCACTATATAGTTTGCACTACCTTGCGCTTGCTGGAAACGCCCTGTCCCGCCGATAAACACAAACTGCCCTGTGCTGATTCCCGTTGTGGTAAGTAGGTGGACACCATAAAAGCTAACGGTGGAGAACTCGCTGCCCTTGAGAAGCAAGCTACGTCCTTCGTAAGGGTTGGAGGGCTATTTACAAAACTTAATACAGTGTCGTTATCTTTTGTCCGACTACTTAGCGAGGATGATATCAGGTCGTGAAGAGTCAACACTCTTATCCCTTCTCCCCAGTAATTTGCACAAATAGTGTCCGTTTTCGCGGACCATCTAAATCGAAAAATAAGACCGATTGCCAGGTTCCCAGTGCTAACTTGCCATCAACAATCGGAATTACCTCACTGGTACTCAGTGTCATTGCCATAAGATGCGAATGAGCATTCATCGGCTCATTGTCTGGCACATCTAACAGGCATGACCCGCCTCAGCTAAAATAACTTTTTCTCCAGTGGGCATGGCTTGCAGTAATTTATCGGCTTGTGCCAGGGGTACAATGTTATCATTACTTCCCCAAATTGCTAGGATAGGGACTCTCCCTCTGCCTTCGGAAACTTAGTTAACCGGACAGAAATAACTACTTATGATTCGCCAAAACTTTCTTGATAAAAAACCTGATCAACATCAAAGCGTCCGCCGTATTCTTTAAACGGTTCAGCCGCATATCCCATCGCCAACAAACAGCAAACATCCACATCTGCTGGAATATTAAATGCTTCCTTTACTTGGGCAGTGGTAAATCCTTCCATGGGACAGGTATCGACGCCAAAACTTTTTGCCACTATCATTAAATGCGCCACGGCTAACATTGTATGACGATTTGTCCAGGCTTCTATAGAGTCAAAACAGGGTTTATTTTCAAATAACTGAGGAACCGCCGATCGCAGTGTATCAGCATAGGCGTCATTCATTGCACCAGCTTCTTGTCCCAATTGAATCACAGACTCAATATACTCCTTTTGGTTGATGCGGCGATCGCCACAACAAATTAATATAACCGGGGCTTCCCCCACCTGACGCTGATTAAAGGCACAGGCTTTGAGTTTTTCCCGATTCGCCGCTTCCCGCACGACTACAAATCGCCAGGGTTGCAGGTTGTAACCGGAGGGCGATCGCACGCCTAAGCGAAATATTTCTGCTAAAATAGCCTCCGGAATCGTATCTGCACGAAAAGAACGCGCCGCACGACGTTGTTCAATAGCAGCTTGTACGTTTAAGGTGGGTTGTAAATCACTGGTCATTCGATTTTTAGGATAACGACAAATAAATTAAATAAGGTGGTTGTTTAAACCACCTCATCCTACCACAACTGGTAATATTAGACTCAATTCAATTTAGCTTAAGCTAAAACAAAATCCACATCTTCAGCGCCAGAGGTTTCACCTTGTCCTGATGTAACTTGTTCTCCATTTACATCAACACAGAATGGCGTATCTTCTAAGTTCACGTTATAATCCGTCGTATCGGCTGTATACCCCACACTAGCAATCATTTTCCGCCCTTCATCGGTGTAAGCAAACGCCAACATTTGATTTTTATCTTTCTGATTGTCGTAAGCCCAAATCACCATATATTGTTGTCCCTGATACTCGAAAACCTTAGGCGGACGAGTGGGCGTATAACGACCTTCATCACCAAAGCTAGCATCGAGAAAACCTTGTACCGAATCCGTGGCGACTGTCGCATAAGCAACTTCTTCTTCAGATGCAGGTTCTGCTTCTTCTTGACTTTCATCAACCACGTCTTCTTGGTCTCGGTTGCGTAAATAATCAACCGCCATTTTCGTCCCAATACCACCAACCGCAGCCACACCTGTACCGATGAGAATATTGCGAAGCAGATTCTTCTTATTCATGATTTCTCCTGAACGTTTTACCTAATTTACGTCACGTCAATATTATCATTAACAGTACCAGGTAATAATGTCAGGAAAATTTTGGATTTTTAGAGGGAGAAAGCATTACCCTTTTACCCTCTGCCTTCTGCCCTCTAAGTAATTGGGTAAAATAAAACGGCACGCTCACGCTTGTTTTGTAAACAAGCCTCAAACCCTTGCTGTTCCCTGTTCCCTGTTCCCTGTTCCCTAATCTCTACCGCTAACTTTAATTGTGTCCACCTACTTAATCAGAGTCAGATGAAATATATCGACTAATCAAGTTAACCGTGTAGTTGAGACTAAGGAGGAGAAGGAGTAGAATTGCTATTTTTATCGGCAACGGAGCAAAAAATAAGCAAAATATCAGGCAGATTAATGCAGTGAGTACAGCAGCAACTCGTTCTATTTCTTCAGTAACTTTAATGCTGAGGTAGAAGGCTATTAAGGCAATGAGTAACGTTATTGACCAAAGTATCAGCGTCATAAAACTACAGCAGAAATAACTCAAGTCTATGGTTCATTAAACTTATAGGCAGCACAGTAGCAATCGTTACATGTTCTGCAATTACCCAAGTCAGTGGACACAATTAAAGTTCAAACTGGAATCGTCATACTCGCTCCCGACAAGAAGCAAGCTACATCCTTTGTCATTTATCCTGTGTAAGGGTTATAATTTGCCCAATCTTGACATAACGCTTGATTTGCTAATCAACAGCGTGACCTTCTAACTGGGCTTATTGAATGAATGCGCTAGGTCATCATAGTCATCCATCCCATTACCTTTTTACCTCTTCGGAAAAGTACAGAGTCAGCTAATCCTAAGTAATGGGCGACGAGTAGTAGTAAAAAAGATTGACCCATAACCTGATCAAGAAGGTTAGGGCAATTTTCAAAGTCTAAGCATAATACTGTGGAACGGTTCCAGAGTTCTCGAAATAATTTACAATTTTTAGGTAAAAACGATATAAGAGAACGAAATCGGCTGAGTGCCGCCTTCTCTAAGTCTGCGCTGGTGTAATTGGCTGGGGAGTGTTGATCTGCCATTCTTATCCTCCTAGTAGCCTAATAGCTCTCCCATCTCCAAGATAATAGAGTGAAGCCTCTGCCTCCAAAACTCTGTAACGAAAACTTTACTATTGGTAGATTTTTTTTTGGCAAGGGTTTCCCTCAAACTCCTACATAAGACATAAGGCAAAGGACAAATGATGCTCCTAACCCTTCACGTTAAACGGTGCTGACTAATTAACCTGACTGCCATGACTTCGAGGATCATCTGGAGACGCCTTTGACGATGACACAGGCGCTTTAAATGTAGAGACTTGTCCATCGCCTTGAGTATAGGGTAATGGTAGGTCAGCGACCAATGCTTCTAAGTTCGCCTCTAAAACTGGGCGAGGTTGTTCCCCAATGGTTTGGGCAATGGCTTCGCCTTGGGCGTCTAAAAACACAAAATGGGGGATACCATCGACTCGATAGTTGAGAATTTCGGGTAACCACTTGCTGTTATCCACATTCAGCATCACAAAATTAACCGAGTCGGTGTACTGTTGTTTCAATTCCCCCAAGTCTTGCGCCATGGCTTGACAAGTAGTACACCAGTTAGCATAGAACTCCATTAAGGTTGGCTTGCCATTACTCATGGCAACTTCTAGGGGCGTGGATTCCTCAGCTTGGGCATCGAGAGAAGCCGAACCCGTCTGTGTTTGTAATCCTAAGAATAGGGCAACGCCAAGAATGATGGCGACTAGGGCAATTATAAAATTTCTCAGCCGAGAGCTAAGACTTGCCTGAGGTGTCTGGGGAGATGGAGATCCGGAGTCTGGGGAATTCGCGGTCATGTTTAACGCAATTTAAGTTACAACTTGTCAATTTTCATCAAAACGATGCTGTCCATAGGCTAACAAGACCATGAAAAAACGGCTAACCCTCACCTTTCCAAAACGCACAGTCCAAATGCCAGTAACCTACCGACTGGCAAAGGATTTCAATGTCGCCGCCAATATTATTCGCGCTCAAGTTGCCCCTAATCAAATTGGCAAACTCGTGGTGGAACTCTCAGGAGATATCGATCAGCTTGATGCTGCCATTGAGTGGATGCGATCGCACGATATCAATGTATCCCTGATTGACCGGGAAATCTTGATTGACGAAACCAGTTGTGTCGATTGTGGATTGTGTACGGGTGTGTGTCCCACAGAAGCCTTAACCCTCAATCCCGATGACTTTCGACTCAACTTTACGCGATCGCGTTGTATTGTCTGTGAGCAGTGTATCCCCACTTGTCCGGTTCAGGCAATTTCTACGAATCTTTAATTCGTCATTCGTCTTATGTCATTCGTCTTATGTCATTCGTCATTTGTCATTCGTCATTTGTCATTCGTCATTCGTCTTATGTCATTCGTCTTATGTCATTGGACAATTAACGATTGTTATTTAATAAGGGTCGTACAATCAGAAAACCTGCACCAAAGGCACTGAGTACAATCAACACGATGGCTAAGACTAAAAACCAACCATTGACCTCTCTGTGACCCTCAGAGGCGGATGTACGCCGGGAACGAGAGTCTTCCTGTTCAATGACGAAACTTTCTCTGTAAGGCGAGGAAAGGGGGTCTAACTGGGGATGAGGAGGGGGAACCTCAACCCCTACCCTAGAGGGAGCTGATTTAGGTGATTTAGGTGATTTAGGTGATTTAGGGATTGACGGCATGGGATGGGATTCTGAGGGAATCGATTGGCGTCGAGGAATTTCTACCCCGGTAACGGGTGTCAATGAATCCACTACCTGCTGGAGATGTTGGCTCGATTGCAGCACTTTTTCCACTTCTTGGCGCAGTTTTTGGTTTTGTTTGACCAACTGCTTATTTTGACCATTGAGGGAATCCAACATCGCTTGGGCTGCTTGTAACTCAGCCGCCAGTTCCCGGTATACAGAGATTGGCACTGAAGGGCAATAATTATTGGCAGCGGTTGACGGGGTATAACGGTCGGTTGGCGGATTTTGCATAGAAGGATTAATTGGGGAATTAGAATACATCTTAATTCGCGACTGGATACCTTTTATGGAATGAGCATAGGTGGGGTAGTGAACGATCTAGGTAGAGTTGTAACCATCCTGCCGCTGATCTCCTAGCTCCATAATGTGGCATTAATTATACGACGCCTATCTTACACTATTCGCCTCTTTAGGAAAGAAGCCTATGCTATTTAACATTAACTCCATGGTTTTGCCATTTCCGGTCATCAAGAGGGCAATAATGGGAAAAAATGCCCCACAGGTCCATATCCTTGACCAATATCGAGGGCGTATTGGAGCGCTGTTGTCACATACTCCTTTGCCTTCTGCACGGCGGTGAGTGGGTTTTTGCCCATCGCCAAATTCGCCGCGATCGCACTACTGAGTGTACAGCCTGTGCCGTGATTATTCTTCGTTTCAATCAACGCCGTTTTCAGGGTGTAGAACTGAGAACCATCAAACCAGACATCGACCCCACACAGATCACCCTTCATCGCACCGCCCTTAACTAAGACAGCGTTTGCTCCCAGTTGATAAATACGTTGGGCAGCCGATCGCATATCATCAAGGGTATGAATCTCTAAACCACTAAGTAATTGAGCTTCATAACGATTGGGTGTCACTATCGTTGCCAGAGGAATCAAACCCTCTCGCAAAGACGTTACCGCCTGATCATCAATCAGTTGGTCTCCTGTGCGGGATACCATCACCGGATCAACCACCAGGGGGTCAAGCTGAAAACTCTTAACCTGAGACACTACAGCATTAATAATCTCGGCGTTGAGTAACATGCCCGTTTTGGTCGCCTGAGTCCCCATATCGCCCACCACTGCCTCAATTTGAGCAACGACGGCGGCGACTGGCAAAGCATCAACGCGGTTGACCCCTTGAGTATTCTGGGCGGTGACACAAGTCAGGACACTCGCACCATGAACCCGGTGAAAGGCATAGGTTTTCAAGTCTGCCTGAATTCCTGCCCCACCGCCGCTATCTGATCCGGCTATTGTCAGCGCTACTGGTACTTGCATCAGTTATGAGTTTTGAGTTATGGGTTTTGAGGTTTGATACTTCGCTTCCCCAGCTCCCCCAGCTTCCCCTGCTCCCCCAGCTTCCCCTGCTCCCCCAGCTTCCCCTGCTCCCCCAGCTTCCCCAGCTCCCCCAGCTTCCCCTGCTCCCTCAGCTTCCCCTGCTCCCTCAGCTTCCCTCCCTTCTCGTACTAGCTTCTGGGAAAACGACGCCGTTGCAAAAATTCGGGAATATCTAGTCCCGGTCGGCTTTTCGGCTCTGGTGCAGGGTTTGGCGGATTAGGTCTCGGTGTGATCGGTCGTGTATAACGGGGAACTTCATCTACAGGTGGGGGCGGTGGAACTTCACCACTAAATCCCGTGGCAATCACCGTAATTCTAATTTCACCTTGAAGCCTGTCATCAATCACAGCACCAAAAATAATATTAGCGTTAGGATCAACCACCTCGTAAATTGTTTCCGCCGCCGCATTAACTTCGTGTAGCGTCAGATCACTACCCCCGGTAATATTAAAAACTACCCCTCTAGCGCCTTCCACCGACGACTCCAGTAGGGGCGAGGAAATCGCTGCCACCGCCGCTTCTCTAGCGCGGGATTTACCGGAACCTACACCAATTCCCATTAACGCTGAACCCGCGTCTGCCATAACAGCTCGCACATCAGCAAAATCGACATTCACTAACCCTGGAACGGTGATAATATCTGAAATTCCTTGTACACCCTGACGCAGGATATCATCAGCAACTCTAAACGCATCTTGAACGGGTGTTTGTTCAGAAATCACCGACAACAGCTTATTATTGGGAATCACGATCAGAGTATCGACGCGACTTTGCAGTGCGGCAATCCCTTCCTCCGCTTGAGACGTGCGGCGGCGTCCTTCAAAGGTAAACGGACGAGTGACTACGCCCACCGTTAACGCGCCCATTTCTTTGGCGATTTCTGCCACAATTGGTGCCGCACCCGTTCCTGTACCGCCGCCCATCCCGGCTGTAATAAAAACCAAATCAGACTCGGCTAGGGCTTGGGCAATTTCATCGCGAGATTCTTCTGCTGCTTTTTGACCAATGGCAGGATTTCCCCCCGCACCGAGTCCCCGTGTCAACTTCTGACCCACCTGCAAGCGTTTGGCGGCGGAGTTTTGAGAAAGGGCTTGAGAATCGGTATTAATTGACCAAAACTCGATCCCAGCCACTTCACTGGCAATCATGCGGTTGACGGCATTGCCGCCGCCACCACCAACACCAACCACTTTAATTCTGGCAACATTACCTGGCAAAATGTTGTCGCTCCTCGCGTCTTCCCTGGGAATCCCTTTGGAATCATAATCATGGGGTTGACTAAACTGCAACCCAGAGTTGCTGAAGGGATGGGTATTCTCCGCTCCAACTGAAAGATCGGTATTCAGCGTTATCGGAGAGCTTTGATGGACAAGCCCTAGTTTACTATTAAGCGTCATTGGAATAGGTCAGGGTTGATAATCAACTTTATCAGTTATATGTAACAATCTGAGTCAACTATAGGGTAAGTCGATTGAAAAACCAACGAACACCCCGGTTTGTTGTAAATACTCTTGAAGGGTACTCTCCTCAAGAGTTGCCAAAATGGGCATAGCTGAATTTTCTTTTATACCACTATTACCGCTAGGGTTAGTCATGATCCGGTTTAGGGGTTTCACTTGCCGTATTCATCTGAATCACCGGACGGTCTGGGTTTTTGAGATCAATATAGGCGATTTGATTAGGTTGAAGCTGAGTAGGTAATTGTCTCATGCGATCCAAAACTGCCAGTTGTTCCGCCAATTGGGAACTATCCGATCCTAGATGCACATTTCCTAATTCGGTTTTCAAGATTAAATTGGCTGGGTTGCGCCAATCAATCTCTAGGACTTTAACGGGAGAGTGATGGACAACTGGATACACTTGCGACCAGTATGGACGATAGTGTTCATTCTGACCCCGCACTTGCAGCGTGGGTAACTCGACATTGGCTTTGAGAGAACGATAGCTACTCTGGGGCATCCAGACGCCTCGTTCATCCAAAAAACCCGGTTCTGAGGTTGTCTGAGTTTGCCCTTGGGCGATCGCAACAGGTTGGCGTTCTTGGACTTGAATGATCAACCCCGGAGGCATAAGTTGACGGGTGACTGTGGCTTCAGCAATGGGTGCAGCATCTTCGAGAGACTCTGCGATCGCTTGGGGTTCCACTCGCCAGAGTGATTGAGGATAGGATAAGGGGAGCAGCGATCGAATCGCCTGAGTTGAGAGAAATTGATTGCCCTCAATGTCAATTTGTTCCGGTTGGCGAATTACCCAATCGGGTAAGGTAATCGCCCAAATCAAACCGCTAGCCATACCGCCTACCATAAGCGATCGCCACAGCGCCTGAAAAAATTTAACTCGGCGGGCACGTTTTAGCTGTTGTCGCCGATTACTGATTTGGGCTTGGGAAACTGATGCAATGTTATTCGTCATTCGTCATTTGTCTTATGTCATTCGTCATACTCGCTCCCTTGAGAAGCAAGCTACGTACACTCGGGGCGGGTGTAGGGTGAGGAGAGCGAAGCGTAACGCACCATTTCCAACGATAATAGTGAAACCCGCCCCTACAATTCCTGACAGGTGTAGGTTTTTTATTTTAGGGTGGGGACAAGACAAGGAGGATAAGTAAGGAAAGTAGACAAGGGGGAAAAACCTCCCCATCTCCCCCATCTTCCCCATCTTCCCCATCTCCCCCATCTCCCCCATCTTCCCCATCTTCCCCATCTCCCTCACCTTCCCCATCTCCCTCACCTTCCCCATCTCTCTCACCCTCTACTCTACCTGAGGGATCAAATCCAAGCCATTAGACCCTAAAGGGGGTATTACCCCTACGTATAAGGGTTCGGTCAATGATTTACGCTCTACTTGAATCAGGTGACTCAAGAGTCTTGCTTTATGAAACTGCATCTACCTACTTTTTTCAAAGCTTGTAACCCAGCTAGAACTCTAGTGATGGGCAATCCAGAGGATCGTCAGTACTATATTAATTTTTCGTCTGTGCGGGGCGGCAAAATTATCGAAGCCTTAGGACGCACGATCGCACGACTTTCGCCCGATGAACCTACCTGTCAGCTTTTTACGGGACATATTGGCTGTGGTAAGTCTACAGAATTGTTTCGCTTGAAGGCTCAGTTAGAGGCGGAACAATTTCACGTTGTCTATTTTGAGTCCTCTCAAGACTTGGACATGGCAGATGTTGATATTAGCGATATTTTGCTCAGTATCGCTCGCTCGGTGAGTGAAAATCTGGAAGCGATCGGGATTCGTCTCCAACCCCGGTACTTTAACAAACTCTTCAATGAGATTAATGATTTTTTACAGACGCCTATTGATGTGGATGTAGCGGCTGAACTGTCCGTCGGTATTGCCAAAGTCACTGCCAGAACCAAAGATAGTCCTCAATTGCGCGAACAGCTTAGACAGCACCTAGAGCCTCGTACTCAAGGGATTTTGCAGGCGATTAATACTGAAATCATTGAACCTGCGATTAAAAAGCTCAAACAACGAGGTAAACAAGGGTTAGTCGTAATTATAGACAACTTGGATCGCGTTGATCCCCGACCCGTTCATGCGGGGCGATCGCAGCCTGAGTACCTGTTCATTGATCGCGGCTCTCAATTGCGACGCTTACGCTGTCATCTGGTTTATACCATCCCCTTAGCGCTGATGTTCTCTAACGAGTATGAAACTCTGAAGAATCGCTTGGGCGGGGGTGTTGCTCCCAAAGTGTTGCCTATGGTACCAATCTGGTATCGAGATGGTCGTGAATTTCCGCAAGGGATGGCTTTACTCCGACAACTGGTTTTAGCCCGTGCGTTTCCCCAGGTTGCTCCGGAAGATCGCTTAAATTTAATCCCAGAGGTTTTTGACAGTCCCGAAACCCTGGATCGCATCTGTCGGATTAGTGGGGGTCACATTCGCAACTTGTTGGGACTGCTGTATAACTGCCTGCAACAAGAAGATCCACCCTTTTCTCGCGAATGCTTAGAGAGTGTGATTAAGGGATACCGGGACGATCTGGCGTTAGCGGTTGAGGATGCGGAATGGCAGTTACTCTTTCAGGTGGTTCAGCAGCAGTCAATTCGCGGGGAAAAAGAATATCAAACTCTGCTACGCAGTATGTTTGTCTATGAATACCGCGATGACTTGGGTCGTTGGTTTGGAGTAAACCCAGCTTTAGCCGAGACTGCTCGGTTTAAATCGGTTGCTGATGTGATTTGATGGGGAGCTGGGGGAGCCGGGGGAGCGGGGGGAGCAGAGGGAGCTGGGGGAGCGGGGGGAGCAGAGGGAGCGGGGGGAGCTGGGGAAGCAATGTAGAGACGTGCCATGGCACGTCTGGGAGCAGGGGAAGCTGGGAGACAAAATTTCTATAGCCCATTACCCTATTGCCTATTGCCTATTGCCTATTGCCTATTGCCTATTGCCTATTGCCTATTGCCTATTGCCTGACGAATGACAAATAACGAATGACAAATCAGTGATCCAAGTCACACTTACTATAAAATTTTGTCACGATTTTTATCAGTTGATCTCACTGTTTAATTCTATTGAAACTTGTTAAATTGTCTGCGTCTAAGTTGTGATTTTAGAAGTGGGTTGGATTTCTCAATAAATAGCTTTTATCTTATCAAAGATACGCTTTAATAAAAGATCTGTCATTAAAATAGCAGATCCATCCGCCGAAGCCAATAGAGGTCTTATTGGTTGGTTTTCTGTTTTTTAGCCTTTGTATTTAAAGTCCCTTATTAACACCAGCTTACTCGACGATAGCCACCTAGGAGTAGTCACATTTTGATAGGAATGAAGGAGAAAGAGAGAGAGAGAGCCGAAGAAATAGTCTTAGCCAATGAGCGTTCATTATCTACCCTCGCTCGGGCAATCACCCTGTCGGAAGGACAATTTGCCCTGATTTTAGTCCGCTGCAACTATGAGTGCTGCAAACAACCGATGTGGCAGCAACTCCAAGGGCTGACAGGAATTCCCTTGAAACAGTTAGGGCTTCAAGAATCCAGTCAAACCTTATATACCGTTATCCTAGAGGCGATCGCGAAAGAGGACTTATCTGGCTTGCTCGTATTTGGTCTGGAATCTGTGACCGCAATTGATCCAGTCTTAATCTCTACCAATCAGGTACGCGACGAATTTCCGAAAAGTTTTAGCTTTCCTATCGTTTTATGGGTCACTGATGAATTACTCCACAAATTAGCCCGATTTGCTCCTGATTTTAAGAGTTGGGCGGCTACCTCGATTAAATTTGAACTGGCAACCGCCGAGTTGTTGGACTTATGGCAACACACAACTGATGAACTGTTTACCATGCTTTTAGAGAAAAGTGTCGGTGAATTTTTGTCCAATGAAGCGCTCAAGCTGTCGCCGGGATGTCAGCGTCGTCAAGAACTCGAATCCGCATTACGGGATTTGCAGGGGCGTGGTGTGAATCTAGACCCTGCCCACTATGCGACATGGCAGTTTATTTTAGCCAGAGATGCCTTTAAACGTGACCTGATTGAGGTAGCTCTGGAACAGTATCAACGGAGTCTAGATGTTTGGCAACAGATTCCCTGTGCTGTCTCCGATGGCGCTGATCAACAATCCTTAGAACGGATTGGCATCTTACAGTGTCATCTGGGTTGGTGTTATTGTCGTCAAGCTCAATTACACCCAAGTCACAAGTATAGAAGTTGGGAGAAAGCCAGAGAATTTTGGCAAGCGGGGATTGACGCCTTTACGACGGCGGGACGCTTGGATTGGGTTGCCCACTTAACCATTCAACTGGGTGAAGTCTTGCAAAACCTGCAAAATTGGGCAGATTTACAAGCACTGGCACTTCAGTCGCTGGCGCAGTCTCAAACCCCAGACAATGCGGCTCAATTACCCCAAGCTTATGGTTTTTTGGCGGCGGTGGCATTAGAAGAATCCAACTGGGAGGATGCCAAAGTCTTCGTCCAAACAGCGTTAGATATTTTGGATCAGTTTCACTTATGTCAGCCTCAGCATCAGGGATGGTACTTACTCATCCGTGCCAAAGCCCAGCGTCAACTAGGGGAATCGACGGCGGCGATCGCGGATTTAGAGGCGGCGTTAACGGTAGAGGGGTTACTCCCAAACGCTCCCCATCAGTCTCCCCAGCTTTATCTGGACATTCTCCAAGAACTGCGATCGCTCTACTTCGATCACCAGGACTACCTACGAGCCTTTGAACTCAAGCAAAAACAGCGCTCCCTCGAACAACAGTATGGCTTTTTTACCTTTCTGGGTGCAGCACCCTTACTCTCTGGGCGACAAGATCACCAATTATCGCCCCTGGAAATAGCGGCGGCTGGGCGATTGCCGGATGTAAATCGACTCTTGGAACGCCTCAGCCGCAATGATCACAAACTAACGGTGATTCATGGTTCCTCTGGGGTGGGTAAAAGTTCTTTGATTCACGCTGGATTAGTCCCCGCCTTAGAGAGTCGCACGATTAGCGCTAGAGAGGTGATCCCCGTGGTGCAGAAAGTTTACAGCGATTGGCGAGGAGAGTTTTCTCGACAACTCAGCGATGCCTTAGGCTGTACCCCTAATCCCTCATCAGATACAGCGTTAGATCCCCAACCCCTGAGCCAACTGGCAACCTGTGTCAATCAATTACAGCAGGCGGCTGATGGCAATATCCTGATCGTGCTAATTTTCGATCAATTTGAAGAATTTTTTTTCGTCTGTACGGAATTAGAACAGCGACGCCAGTTCTATGAATTTTTGGAACATTGCCTGAATCTTCCCTTTGTCAAAGTTATTTTATCCCTGCGGGAAGATTACCTGCATTACCTGCTTGAATGCGAACGCTACACGAATTTGAGTGCGATTAACAATAATATTCTGGATCGGCAACTTCGCTACCACTTGGGGGATTTGTCCCCACGGGAAGCGAAAAATGTCATCTCCACTCTGGCTTCAGGTTCTCAGTTTAAGTTAGACGACGCCCTAATTGATGCCCTAGTTCAGGATTTAGCCTCACCCACTGAAAGCGTGCGACTGATTGAATTACAGGTGGTGGGGATGCAACTGCAAACGGAGAAAATTACCACTCTGGCGCAATACCAAGCCTTAGGCACAAATCCGAAAGCCACTTTAGTCGAACGCTGGCTGTTGAATGCTATTGCTGATTGTGGTTCTGAGAATCAAGAGACAGTTTGGCAAGTCTTATTTTCACTGACGGATGACCGAGGGACTCGTCCCCTGAAAACTCAAACTGAGTTGGAATCGGGGACAAAGGATTTGGACATGGCAAACACGCCATCCCCCTCCGTTGCCAAATCACCATCCCCACTTTCGCTAATTCTGGAGATTTTAGTTGGCTCAGGGTTGTTGTTTCGCCTACCTGACGAACCCGAGGATCGATATCAGTTGGTTCACGATTACTTAGTCGCCCCCATCCGTCACCATTACAAAAAACGCCGCAAGCAGACATTGGTGACACGGCTCAAGCACAGTCAGATGGAACTCTTACGAGTTCGTAAACAGCGACTCCGGGCGATCGCAGTCGGTACGGCAATGGCAGTGCTGGCGGTTACGGCTGGGGGGTTAGGATGGCGGGCTGAGGTGCAACGCCGACGCGCCGCGACTCTAACGTTTAATGCCCAACTAGCGGCGATTAGTGCCTCCTCAGAAGCCCTATTTGCTTCTGGAAAAGAGTTTGATGCGCTGCTGGAAGCACTCCGAGGCGCGAGACAGCTTAAGCAGATTGCTGTCGGGGTTAAGCCCGATACCCACCTGCAAGTGATTGCTGCCCTCTCTCAAGCCGTAGACTCCGTAACCGAGCGAAATCGGTTAGAAGGACATAGTGATATTGTCTGGGATGTCAGCTTTTCCCCTGATGGAGAACTGATTGCCTCAGCCAGCCGCGATCGCACGGTAAAATTGTGGCGTCCTGATGGTACATTAGTCACTACTCTGGAGGGGCATCAAGATAGCATTACCAGTGTTTCCTTTAGTCCAGATAGTCAGCTAATTGCATCCAGTAGTTGGGATGGTACAGTTAAGCTGTGGCGTCGGGATGGCACCCTTGTCCGCATGTTGACAGGGCATGACGGTTATGTTTATAGCGTTAGCTTTAGTCCAGACGGTGAACACCTAGCCTCCACAGGTGCGGATGGTACGGTGCGCCTGTGGCGAGTGGATGGCGAGTTAATTCATACCCTTTCAGCCCATAAAAAAGCAGCGCAGTGGGTTAGCTTTAGTCCCAATGGTGAGATGCTAGCGTCAGCCGGAAGCGATCAAACCATCAAATTGTGGACAAAAGACGGTCAATTATGGAAAACTCTCACCGGACATCAGGGTAAGGTTAACAGTGTGGCGTTTAGTCCCGATGGTCAATTCATTGCCTCAGCTAGCGATGATCGCACCGTGAAACTGTGGGATACTCAGGGTCAACTCATTAAAACCTTCTCCCAGCCAGAACGTTGGGTATTAAACGTAACCTTCAGCGCTGACAGTCAGTTGATTGCAGCAGCAAGTGCCGATAATACGGTAAGACTGTGGAATCGTGATGGTAAATTACTGAAAACCTTTAAAGGACATAGCGATAGAGTAACCGCTGTCAGTTTTAGTCCCACAAAACAAGCAAAAGAAACCGCAGACACATTAGCAACTCCCGTCGTCCTCGCTTCTGCCAGTTATGATAAAACCATAAAAATTTGGGAACTGCGGCAACAGTCTCAGCTCATTTTACGCGGACATGATGATGATGTGCGAGATGTGACCTTTTCTCCCGATGGAGAACGAATAGCTACGGCGAGTAACGATAAAACCGTCAAAATTTGGGATCGTTTTGGTCAACTCTTGCACACCTTAACCGGACATACGGAACGAATTTATAGTGTTAGCTTTAGTCCTGACGGGGAACGCCTTGCCTCAGCCAGTCGAGATGGTACGATTCGGCTGTGGAATCGAGAGGGAGAGTTTATTAAAGTATTGAACAGTCATCAGGATTGGGTATTAGATGTCAGTTTTAGTCCAGATTCGCAAACCCTTGTCTCCGCCAGTCGAGATAAAACGATTAAACTTTGGACAAGAGATGGAGTTTTGATTAAAACCTTAAAAGGACATCAATCCCGCGTCAATGGGGTAACTTTTAGTCCCGATGGTCAGATATTAGCATCAGCTAGTGATGACCAAACCGTCAAACTCTGGAATCGTCAGGGACAATTGGTGAAAACGTTGAAAGGTCATAGTAATTGGGTGTTAGATGTCAGCTTCTCCGCCGACTCCCAGTTATTAGCATCAGCTAGTTATGACAATACTGTAAAACTCTGGAATCGCCAGGGAGAATTGCAAACCACCCTGAAAGGGTCTACAGATAGTGTGGCACGGGTTGAGTTTAGTCCTAGAGGAAATATTCTGGCAACAACAAGTTGGGATAATCGGGTACAAATCTGGCGACTAGATGACACTTTAGTGAAAACCTGGGAAGCCGAGGAGGGGCGTGTCACCAGTGTGAGTTGGAGTCAGGATGGTCAGGCATTAGCTGTCGGCACTGAAGATAATACGGCAATTGTTTGGAATTTAGATTTGGAGGAACTGTTAGCAAAAAGTTGTAATTGGCTGCAAGATTATCTCAATCATAATCCCGATGTTAAACAGAGTAACCGTGAGCTTTGCCAACCCATTGCCCGTGAAAAAGGAAACAGCTAATTTCGTGTAGTTATTTCTGAATAGGGCGGGTTTTGTTGTTCATTGATTAGTAACAAGCTAGCGCTAGTTCCTAAACCCGCCCCTACAATTGACCCGTTGCTTCATTTTTCCGAGCCTGCTGATTACGGCTTTTGACATTTTGTCTGCATTGCCCATTACCTAGGGGAACCTTTGAACCCGTTTCAACGGGTTTAAGCTTTTAGCCCCAACTTTAGTTGAGGGCTTTCTTAAACCCAGCCACTGATTTCGGAATCCGTTAAAATTTTCCCTAACTTCAGAGATTCGCTTTTCGTCGCTTGTAAAAGATGTTTCATCATCACAGGTTCACCCGCATCAGCGGCTATAAACGCCGCATTTAAGGCAATATTGCGGATATTTCCCCCCGCCATATTCAGTTTACCTAACTTTTTCATATCTAAGTTCTTTGTCGGTGTCTCTTTTGGGAAAATGCGCTGCCAAATCTCGGTTCGCTCTGGGGCGTTGGGAAAAGGAAACTTCACTGAAAAATTAATTCGACGCATAAACGCTTGATCTAAAGCGTCGAGCAGATTTGTCGTCAAAATCGCTAATCCTTGATACGCTTCCATCCGTTGCAATAAGTAACTCACTTCCACATTCGCGTGGCGATCATGAGAATCTTTCACTTGCGTTCGTTTACCAAACAACGCATCCGCTTCATCAAACAATAAAATTGCCCCACTGGTTTCTGCTGCATCAAAGATTCGCCGCAAATTCTTCTCCGTTTCCCCAATATATTTACTTACCACCGCACTCAAATCAATCCGATAAAGGTCAAGGCGTAACTCCTTTGCCAATACGTCCGCCGCCATGGTTTTCCCGGTTCCACTGGGTCCGGAAAAAAGAGCGCTAATCCCTAAACCACGTCCTCCTTTTGCCGCGAATCCCCATTCTTGATAAACCTTCGCTCGTTGTCGCACATGAGTCGAAATTTCATGTAATGTAGCTTTTTCCCGTTCCGGTAGAATCAACTCCTCCCAAGTTGCGACCGCATCAATCCGTTGCGCCAAATCATCCAAACGGGGCCGCGCTTGAGTCTTACAGAAATCCCATAAATGAGTTTGCAGAGGAGATAAGGGATTTTCTATTTTAGGTTGAGATTTTTGGGTTTTCGATGAGCGACGGCGGGTTGAGGATGAGGAGGTTTTTTCAGGTTCTTTATTGTTCTGTTCGTTATCCGGCTGTTCATCCACTGGTGTAGGCTTATAGTCATTACTATTCAACGATAAACAGGCGGCTTGAATCGCGGCGGCGTTGAGATGAAATTGGGAGACTAGGGTATCAATTTGCCCATTTAGTTCTGTAGTCAGTGAACCGAGATGGGATTTCCAGATATCTCGTTGTTCAGCATGACTCAGTTGACC
>NZ_JAVJQN010000185.1:0-9534 GCF_040218245.1 Coleofasciculus sp. E1-EBD-02
ATTATCCCACAGATTTTCTCCCAAGATTATTAAGAAAATCTTAAATATACATGGGTACGATTTGAGGGAACGAAATTGCTAAAATGCTTACATAGTCTGGGTTTAGGCTTCTTGAGTCAATTGGGATGGGGGGAACTTCAGCTTAATGACCCTGGCGATTGCTATACAATCAACCGGATTTGATAGTATTCAAAGTCCCCCTTTTTAAGGGGGATTTAGGGGGATCTAAACGTTGATCGCTAGTCGGGTGGGTAGAGTTGTGAGCTTAACTTGACACTAACGAGAAATACCGTACCCCTACGGTGCAATTCTAAAACTATTAATTTATTCCCCATTCCCCGTTCCCTCTTTCACCCCCTACTTACAGTAGACTCAATCTCAGCCAACTGCTGCTGAAGTGCGCCTGTGATTAACAAAGACTCCGCCTTGCTTAATCCATCTTCTAACGTCGGGCAAACCCCACAACGCCAGAGATAAAACCCACCATTCCAAATCACGGATTTTTGGAGTTCTGAAGCTTTTCCGGCTAAAACTTCTTTAATTTGTGCCAATAATTGTTCCTTTGACTCTAGAGGAACCTCCTTCCCTTCAAAACCATAATCCCTAGGGTGAAGTTTCAGGCGTTGATAGGGTTCGCCATCTCCAGGTTTATGTGTCGAAATAATCGCTGTCCGTTCACGGGGTAAATCACAACTTCCCTCTAATCCCTTGATTAAGGTGTAATTCTTGACGCCTCGTAATCCTAATGTTCCCTGCATAAATTCTTCCGTTGGGGGATGGACAAACCCAGCCACGAGATGCACATTCCCAGCATAAGGAAGCCAAATTAATTCAATCGTGGCAAAGGGGGGACGCTTGCCAATCTGATCTCGATAATTCACCAAACTTTGAGTCGCCGGAAAATGATTAGGGGTGTAGATAAACCCAAAGCGAGTTGTTTCTAAACCCTGATGAACTTGGGTAAGACTCAATCGGGTAAAATCGATGCCCAATCCTTGCCAAATTTCTACCAGGGGAATGCCATATTTTGTTGCCATACAGTCGCCGCCATGTTGAATTACCGGAACCCCTGAAGCCGCCAGCATCAGCGCCGTTAATAGAGTAACTGGGGCGGTTCGCGATCGCCCGTCGTAAGGTGTCCCCATTACCGTGACTATCGGATCACCGGATAATCGGGGTACTGTGCAACCTAATTGATCATACGCATCCAACATTCCCGCTAGTTCTTCACTCGTGGGGCGCTTAATGCGATGGGCAATTAAAAACGCCCCAATTTGAGCCGGAGTCGCTTCTTCATTCAAGATCATTTCTGTGGCGTTGGCGGCTTCTTCACGAGTTAAATCTTTGTGAGTATGGCTACCGCTACCCACTTTCTTTAACAGTTCTCTGAAAATAATACTCATAATGGGGGATGAAAAATAGGACGATGGGACTATGACGATAACGGTTTAGGACGATAGCAGATTGACAGAGAACCGTTCGTGATTCCTGAACAAAGATGCAACGACTTCGCCATTGAGTGAACGCTGTGAGGATTAGTTAACAAATCTACAATTAATTTTTATGTATTATTTGATACAGATTTTAATTTTAGTATATTCTGATACAAGAAGAGAATCGAGAATCAGACGGCACAGATATGCAAAATCCACAACCGCAACCCCCTCCAGCCAACCTCTCGGCTAGTGCAATTTTTCGCTATCTGCAACCGGGAATGTGGCTGAGACTAGAGGAACTCCCCAATCCATTTGCCCACTATGAGGCGTTGATACTTTCCCAAGTCTCGGATCATGAATGGCTGACTTGGATTCCGGAACATGGAGAATATCTGTTAGTGCTGTAGCCACTTCCAGCGAAAGGATAGCCTCCTCTAGCTAAGTTGTTCAGCCAATATCACCTCCATACAATGCTCAAACGTATAGAAAATTTGGAGTTTTGGTAATGATCAAGACTAAGCTTTCCCCCTGCGAGAGTTTACTCTATCACTGGATTCGGTTTCATACTAGAACCAATCATAAAGTAAATTTTAACTGGCATGACTTTCAGGCTTGGACAGCCGAATTCCTTGAACATTCAGTTAGCTTGAGCGAAGTTTACGCCGCGCTTACAGAGTTACATAAGCTGAAATTAATTACTGTCCAAGGCACCGAAGTTGCCCTAAATACGCCCCCAAGTCGTACACCATTAGAACTTTCACCATTACCCCACAAATTATTAACCACCCGCCGGAAACCCAAGTTTTTTTCCTGGGGTTCCCTGATGACGTTAATCTTTTTAATCTTGTGGTTAGGCTCAGGCGTTATGTATTTTAAGTTGTATTCAGGAGACTCAAATCATTATACCAATCCTTATCAATTTTTGGGCGAAAAAATAAAATAATTTGGTTGACTTATTTAGTCAATCGGAGACAGAGCGAAACAAGGATGAAGGGTGAAACAGGGTTATCCGAATGTAGGGGCGGGTTTCACTACTATCTTTTTTGACTTCACCCGAATTTCACTAAACCCGCCCCGATCCAATGTCCGAATTATTGGACAAACCAATGACATAAGACAAACGCCTTAAGCATCAATCACCACTTGTCCTTCAGGCACAGCACAACAGGTCAAAACCATGCCCTCCTCTAAATCGTCCAAGGCACTATACTCTTCGTCATACTTCACTTGACCTTTTAATAACTTTTTAACACAAGTCCCGCAAGTACCAGCACGACAACTATTGTCAATTTCAATGCCTTGGTTTTCAGCCATATCCAGAATAAAGTCCTGAGAATTAGCGTTAACCTGTTTCCAAGATTCCGCGAAAAATAGCTTTATTTGAGCTTGATCGCCGTTGGTTTCTGTCTCAGATGAAGGTTGAGGATTCTCCTGAGTTTCCGGCTCCGGTTCTATAACAATTCCATCCTTAACTTTAGCATCAAAGTTTTCAATTAATAGATTCCGCAGAATCGGTTTTAGATCATCGCAGGCAATTCCTTTTTCCAATACGTCTCCGAGTTGAGCATCTTTGCCGACTTTTCCCCCGGTATAAAGATTCACCCCTTCGACAGGCTTGCCATCTTTACGAACTTTCGTACCCATTAACCCAATATCGGCAACTTGAGGTTGTCCACAGGAGTTGGGACATCCAGTCCAGTGTATCCGCACTCGTTCGGGAATGTCTAATTCTTGATCCAGTTCTTGCGCTAATTTTAATGCCCGTTGTTTGGTTTCTATGATGGCAAAATTGCAATAGCGATTCCCGGTACAAGATACCAATGAACGGGTAAGCGTAGAGGGATGAATCGGAAACTGCTGGAGTAACGGTTCACTCAGAAACGCTTCGATTTTTTCATTGGCAATGTAGGGAATAATTAAATTTTGTTCAACGGTTAAGCGAATTTCACCATTGCCATAAACATCAGCTAATCGGGCTAACTCAAACATGGTGTCGGCTGACAAGCGCCCGACGGGAACCAGTAAGCCAACATAACTGTATCCTGGTTGCTTTTGCGGATAAACCCCAATGTAATCTTTTTTCTCTTGGGTAATCTCATCCTCAGGCGCAGCCGGGAGGAGTTCTTTGCCGAATGTTTTTTCGACTTCCGCCCGGAATTTTTCTACGCCCCATTTATCAATTAACCACATCATCCGGGCTTTTTGGCGGCTTTTTCTTAATCCCTCTTTTAATCCGTTCTGAGTATAAACGGTGAGAATCGCACCACTCAAGTTAATCACATCTTCTTCATTTGCTGGAACCCATGCATTTAAGGGAATCGCTTCCACACAACGCTGGGCTGATAAATAACCGCCGACTAAAACATTGAAGCCCAATTCTCCATCCCGATAAGCAGGGACAAAGGCAATATCATTAATTTCGGCGTGAATGGAGTTATCTCGTCCTCCTTCAATGGCAATATTGAATTTACGCGGAAGATTTGTAAAGGCATAATTGCCTTCCCCGTTATTGGTAATCATGTCCTGCAATTTTTGCACCATGTCACGGGTGTCAATGATTTCGTCTGCATCAATTCCGGCGACAGGTGATCCGGTTAAATTCCGCACATTATCCATTCCCGACTGTACACTGGTCAGATTAACGGATTGCAGTTGACGGAAAATTTCTGGAATATCTTCTAAACGAACGCCTCGCAGTTGAATATTTTGGCGAGTGGTAATATCGGCGCTACCATCATCACCATAACGCTGCACAATCTTAGCGAGAACCCGCATTTTCTCACTGTCCAGATAACCATTGGGTACACGTAAGCGCAACATGAATTTGCCGGGAGTCACTGGACGGAAAAAGACACCCAACCACTTGAGGCGGAGTTCTAAGTCGGTTTTATCAATGTTTTCCCAGCCAAGTTCGATTAAGCTTTCCAGTTCATGTTTAATGTCTAGCCCATCTTTCTCGGCTTTGGCTTTTTCCACTTTGTTTATTTTTTTTGATACGTCTTTTGTTGTAGTCATAGCGCTATTTTGATGGATTTTTACGGTTTTCGGTTCTACTAAAATTGCCCCTCTTAATTTCAGTAAGGTAAGCAAGGTTCAAGTGGTAAATTGTATATTTGGATACGCTTTTAAGTTGAATTTGAACAAACTGCATCATATAAATGCAATTTGTGAATTAAATGTTTATAAATCTATCAATTCTATGAAACGATAGGAAGAGTGAGGCTGAAGTGGCACACCATTCAGTCTGGGTAAGGATGCAAGTGATCAAACAATGGACAAACTTCTTAAACAAGCCACAGTTGCCACAGAACAAGGGGATTGGTTGTCAGTCACTCAATGTTTGCAGCAATTACCGTTGGATGAGTGCAGCCGAAATTGTTCCAATCCAGAAACAAAGGAATTGCCTCTAGGATTGGCGATGGCGTTAACGGTTTTGGAACAGGGAGATTTTCAGGCACGTTGGGATATTGCCAAGGTTTTGCCACAATGGGGCGAGAGGATTGTGACACCGTTGATCGAGATTCTGGAAGATGAGGAGGCGGATTTAGAGCAACGGTGGTTTGCGGGGCGGATTTTGGGGGGATTTAATACGCCTGAGGTGATTCGGACATTGGTGAAATTACTGGATCATAGTGAAGATGAAGAGTTAAGTGCGATCGCATCGAGTGCATTAGCCGCTATCGGACATGCTGCGGTTGAGGCGTTGACTGATTTGCTGGTGAAACCGGAATCTCGTCTTTTCGCCACTCGCGCTTTAGCTCAAATGCATTGTGCAGAGGTGATTAATCCCTTATTAAGCGTCGTCCATGATCCAGATGAACAGGTGCGCGTCACTGCCATTGCTGCCCTGAGCAGTTTCCATGATGATCGCATTGTACCCGTTTTCTTGGTCGCATTAAAGGATTATGCCGCGTCTGTGCGTAAAGAAGCGGTGATCGGTTTAGGCTTAAGCGCCTCCTCACAGACAGATTTCGATACATTAATCTATCTGCAACCCCTGCTATATGATCTGAACTTAGACGTTTGTCAGCAAGCCGCGATCGCGATCGGTAGAATCGGTACAGATCAAGCAGCCGAGGCGTTATTTCCAGTTTTGCGATCGCCTCTGACTCCTGTTCCCCTACAACTTACTGTCATTCAGGTATTGGCGCGGATCGAAACGGCGACAACATTAGAGTATTTACACCAAGCCTTATCCACCATAGCCGAAGACTCTATATTAGAAATCGTGCGCGTTTTTGGGCGGATTGAAACCCCGAATCTGAAATACCAAGCCGCTAAAATCTTGCTAGATTTCTTTGAGTCGGGACATCCCAGTGTTGAAACAACCGCCATTAAACAGGCGTTAGCCTACAGTTGGGGACAATTAGGAGTCGCTGACGCCATGGAAACTTTAGTACAACTCCAGAATGATCCTCAAATGAGTGTCAGATTACACGCTAATGCGGCAATTAAACAACTCCAGTAAGCCCGATGCCCGGAGTTCAAACTCCGGGCTAAAAGCTTAAGTCAGCTAAAGCTGACTGGATTGAGTGAGGTACTCCAGATCCCCGACTTCTCCAAGACGTCGGGCATATTGTTTAGATATACTGTATTTCATGAACTTGAAATATGTTGTAAAGAGTTGGCATAAAATAGTTTTATTCTCAAGCCTACCCAAAAATCGGTTGTATATTTTTGGGGCTAACCGATTTACTTCTCCTCAAAATGTATCCGTTCCTTTCCTGTATAAATATTAAATCGTTTTCCGCGCAAAAATCCGACTAAGGTGATGCCAAACTCCCTGGCTAAGGCAACCGCTAAACTGCTGGGTGCAGATACCGCACAAACAATCGGGACACTTGCGGTTAGACATTTCTGTACTATCTCAAAGCTAGAACGTCCACTCACCAGAACAATGTGGTTGGTTAAAGGTAATTGATTACTCAAAAAAGCAGCGCCAATTAATTTATCCAAGGCGTTGTGGCGTCCCACATCTTCTCGTACTGAGAGTAATTTTCCTTGGGTGTCGAATAAGGCGGCGGCGTGTAATCCTCCGGTACTTGAGAAAATCCGCTGGGCGGTGTGTAATTGTTCGGGTAAACTATAAATAATATCTGGACTAACGGTTAATCCGGCTGAGATAATTGGACATCCCCGTAAATGTAGGGCTTCTAGACTGGCTTTCCCACAAACTCCACAGGCGCTGGTGGTAAAAAAGTGGCGTTCTAAGGGTTGTAAATTAACCGATAATCCCGGTCGAAGTTTTACATTAACAATGTTATAACGCTGTTCCCCATCGACATCCGGATCAACACAATAACTGATCTGCTGAATATCATCGCGATCGCGCACCACTCCTTCAGAGTACAAAAACCCCGCCGCCAGTTCAAAATCTGCCCCTGGTGTTCGCATGGTAACGGCTACCGTTTGCGGGGGAGAGACAAGGCGAATCTCTAAGGGTTCTTCCGTCGCCACCTGATCCTGGCGCGATCGCACATTCTCCTTCTCCACCACCCAAACCCTGGTTTTCGTCTTACTCCCCATCGCCATTTTCATTGGACTTTTTCTAACTGCACCAAGGCATTATAATCAGGAATCGCTACTTCAGGCGATCGCTTATTCTTATCTAAAAGTATATTCCCTTCGGGCCAATGCACTTGCAGGTTCCCGGGTTTCACCGGTGCCGTACACACTCGTGCCTTCAACTCGCCAACTTCATTTTTGAGAATCACAGCATCCCCATCTTTTAACCCCAACGCCGAAGCATCCACCGCACTCATTAACACCGCCTCACGCATCGCACCCGTAATCGCATCTTTCTTTTCCTGCACCATACTATTAAACTGCTTCCCGCGTCGGGTGGCGACTAAGAAACATCCCTCTGGTAAATCTCGTTGTGGTGGCGATAACGGAGTAAACCGCGCCTTCCCATCGGGTGTGGGAAAAGTCCAACCAAAACAGAGATGAGAACCCCCATATTGAAACTGATCTCCCGCTTCTTTGAGATGTTGAATCCCCGCATATTGGGGAATGATTTGGGCAATTTCTTGGCGAATCGCGGCGGTTCCGTCGAAGTTTAACGGCGCGTTTCCGTCATTTTCTGCGGCTAAATCGGGACGAACTCTCCGTGCCAATTCCATGAATACTTCCCATTCTGGACGCGCTTCGCCAATGCGATTTCCCTGAACTTCGGGACTGAAAATGACTCGTCGTTCTGTCGTGGTTTCGGTTACGCCTCCTGGCACTTCATACCGGGTGGTGGCGGGGAGTAGAATTACCGTATCCGCCGGATCAACTAACATTTGGCTAGAACAAATAATATCCTGATGCACCCGCAGAGGAACGCGCTTTAATGCCGTTTCCACATAATCGGGTTCGGGTAGCACTTCTAGGAAATTTCCCCCCACCGAAAAGAGGACATCCAACTCTCCCGCATAAGCCGCTTGAATCATTTCTGATGCGGTTAATCCTGGGGAGGTTGGCACCTCAAATCCCCATTTTTCACTTAACTGTGCCGCATTTTCTGAGGTAATCGGCTTCCCTCCAGGGAGTACCGTGGCGTAGCAGCCCATCTCCGCCCCCCCTTGTACTCCAGAATGTCCGCGAATCGGCATCAAGCCACAGCCCTCTCTGCCGACAAAGCCTTTGGTTAGTGCTAGATTAATTAGCGATCGCACGTTATCTTCGCCACATTCATGCTGGGTAATCCCCATACTCCAGACGAAGACAGCCTTGTTCGCCTCGGCTACCATCTGGGCAAATTCATACATCTGATCACGAGATGCGCCAGATAGCCGTTCGAGTTCCTCCCAGGATTGGCAGTCTAGGGTGGCTTTTAAGTCCTCAAAGTTGCGCGTATAGGTGTTGATAAACGAGTGATCAACCCAATCATTGGCGATTAAATGTTTCAGTGTACCATTAATAAACGCCATATCCCCGCCCATATTCACCAGAAAAAAGTCTTCGGCAAATTTCGTGCCAAATAAAGCACTTTCGGGAATCGACGGCACCCAATAGCGTTCCATTCCGGGTTCCTGGTAGGTGTTAATTACGACTATTTTTGTTCCCGCCTTTTTTGCCCAGTGGAGATACTTCACCGTGACGGGTTGGTTATTTGCCACATTCGACCCAATGAAGACTAATAAGTCTGTCCCTATCCAGTCTTTATAGGAACAAGTTGTCGCGGCTACTCCTAATGCATTTTTCAATCCCGCCGTACTCGGAGAATGACAAATTCTCGCTGCATTATCAATATTATTGGTTCCCATTGCCCGCACCGCTTTTTGGGCAGCATAATAGGTTTCATTAACGGTGCCGCGACTGGTGAGATAAAAGCTGAGTTGATCGGGTGTCGTGGTGCGAATGCGATTGGCGATAATATCCAGGGCTTCTTCCCAACTCAGCCGATGAAATCCTTTCTCTCCCCGTTGACGCATCATTGGATAAGGAAGTCGCCCCATCTGTCGCAGTTCAGCACTTTTTTTGCCCTGCAACTGGGATACATCTGCCAGGAGTTCGGGGTCAAAAGCGGGCATTGTATTCATCCGCAGTAGTCGCAACCGGACATTACAAACATGAATCCCCTCTAATGTCCAGTCTTTCATCCCCGTAGTGCCTAACGCACAACCATCGCAGACGCCTTGGTTGAGGATATCCCAGGCGTAGGGAAGTTGATCCCGATTTTCCCAGATGGCGCGAAATACTTCCCAGTAATTATTCGGGTATTGTTCGCCGATACCGAAAGGTTTCCAGGTTGCCCAGTGTTCAGGCGTCCAGCGCTTTTTAGGTTGAGGTAACATGATTTGGAGTGGTGCTAATGCTTGCTATTCTTTAACGCTACCATTTTCCTATTCTAATCCGATAGTTGGGTTCGGTCTATCGCCTTTCCACTCGATCATCAAACCTAATCCTAAGTATGTCGGTGTCAATAAAGCTATCTATATTAAGTTCAGTAAATAAACCTCAAACCCTTACAAATGACAAATGACAAATGACGAATGACAAATGACAAATGACAAATGACAAATGACAAATGACAAATGACAAATGACAAATGACAAATGACAAATGACAAATGACAAATGACAAATGACAAATAACAAATGACGAATGACAA
>NZ_JAVJQN010000187.1:0-6712 GCF_040218245.1 Coleofasciculus sp. E1-EBD-02
GGTGTCTAGAGATTCCTAGACCTACATTTAAGCCAAGCTAGAGAAATGCTTGGAAGTGATTATCCCCTACCAACTCATGCCCTATTCATGACTTCCTGGCAGGTTATCTCTGCCAATCCCTAACCTCAACGAAGTAGGTTAGGGTTCATGAAAAAGCCTCTGGACGGATAGATTCCATTATACCATCAAGGGCAGCCGTCATCACCCGATACAAGCGGGCGACTTCATGATTCAGGTTAAATTCTGTTTCCACCTTTTCTCTTCCAGCAGCGCCGAATTGAGTACGTAGCTGAGGTTCAGTGAGTAATGTTTTAATTCGCTCAGCTAAGGTAGTAGAATCTCCTGGAGGTACAATATAACCACTCACCCCATTCTCCACCAACTCACTCACCCCCGCAATTTGGGTAGTGACGACAGGGACACCCGCCGCCATGGCTTCCATCAGGGAGACGGGGACACCTTCGGCAAAGCTGGGAAGAACGAATACATCGGTTTCCTGCATATATTCCCTGACTTCAGCTTGAGACTTATAGCCCACAAATTTTACAATATCATTCAATTCTAGCCCTGCTGTCATCTGTTCCAGTTCCGCCCGATCCTCACCATCACCGACAACAGTGAGGATAATTTCTGGCTGGGAGGATTTTAACGCCGCCAGACTTTCGAGTAAGACAGGTAACCCCTTAGCGGCGGAGAGTCGCCCCACATACAGCAATCGTTTACCCGATTGGTTATGGGACACTATGTTAAATAAAGCGGGATCAACCCCACAGTGGACGATGTGCAGGCGATTCCAAGTGTCAGTAGGGGCAAACAGCATCCCTTGACTGCGACAGAAATGACTGATACAGATAACAAAGAGCGATCGCGTGATTTTCTGATCAATCCGCCAACGGTAGGGTTCAAAGAAGATGTAGGGACCATGCATTGTGAAGCTGAATGTAAAGCCCCCCAGTTCCGCCGCTAGCATGGCTACGGTGCAGCTTGAATCCCCCAGGTGGTTGTGCAGGTGTTGAATCTGTTTTGCCTGAATCTGTTGCGCCAGCAGACCGGCTTCGGCAAAGTAGAATAATTGGTAGAGTGTGCCGCGTAAACCTGGTTGGTTGGTTAACCATGCCAATTTTAATGCCTTGAGATAACGTATCGGTGAACTGAACAGAAGCCGGATATGGGCAAATAGTAGCGCGATCGGGTTTGGGGGTAAGATGTAGAAGGTTTGGTCACGCTCAGTCTTTTGTTCTGTACCGACAATCTGCTCATCACCGGGACGACGAATCGAGAAGGTGGATACGTCTACACCTTTCTCTCGCAAGCCAGCGATTTCTCGTTGGATGAATGTATCAGTCGCCCTAGGATAAATCCCGGTTAAATAGGCAATTCGCATGGATTCATGTATGAAAAAAAGAGGGGTTGGGTTAGCTTATGTTCTCAAAGAGACACTTGTAGGGTGGGCAAGACTTATCACTTGTGAAATCCTGATATTATCATTGGTTGCTCTTGCCCACCACAGGGTAACTTGGGATTTATTACCTGTGTCGAAGAAAGGCTAAAGCCCTGACTACGAACTACGAACTACGAACTACAGGCGTGGGTGATGCTGGAGTCTGATGGGGTACATCTAATAACTCGACATCACTACAACTGCGCTCAATCGCGGTTTCTAGGGAGTATTTGGGCGTCCAGTGCAAAATTTCCTTCGCCCGTTTGTTACTATATCGTAATGGCTTAAACCGAGCATGTAATTTGGCGGGTACTAAAATACCGGGAAGTCTGGCTTCACCCTGGAAAAAGAACTGGTTGACGAACCACGCTAGATTAGCAATCAGTCGCATCACTGTCCAGTTCACCGGAATCGTGCGTGGGGGTGAGTCCATGCGCTTGATTAGTTCATGGGCGTAGGTACGCTGTCTGGGGAGATTGTCGTCCACAATATTGATGGTTTGGCTGATCGCCTCCTCGTATTCAGTCGCTGCCACTATAGCATCAGCACAGTTTTCCACATACGTCAAGGGCATTTTCGCATACGCCCCAATCCGCAGCCATAAATTTTCACCCAGTTGACCGCCTAGACTGGCATTCCAGAGACAATCTCGTCCATACACCATACCAGGGCGGATAATGGTGACTTGTCCATCCTGCTGCTGTTCAAACTCACGGAAGAGTTGTTCCTGGATTAGCTTGGTTTGGGCATATTCATCCCGTTGTAACGGATTGGGTTCAATCGGGGAATCCTCATCCAGTAGGCTTCCGGAACGCCGATGCAGGTAGTCATACACCGAAAACGTACTAATCCCAATCAGTCGCCGCACATTCGCCTCTGTCATCGCCTCCAGCAGGTTCTCCGTAGCGATAACTGTACCCGCAAACTGGGTGTAGAAATCTCCTTCCTTGACAGCCGCCAGATGAATCACCGCGTCCACGTTTTGGAGTGCATCGGCAATCCCCCGCCGTTGACGCAAATCAATACGGGCTAACTCTACCCCTGGATGATTGTGCCACGGTAGACGGGTTTCGTCACTAGCGGGGCGGACGACTGCCCGGACTTGATGCCCTTGGCGTAGGGCTGCAGCCACAATATATTTTCCCAGAAAACCGGATGCACCAGTGATCAATAACTTCATCGGCGATTTTCCTCCGCAAGCAAGGCTTCAACTAGACGGCTTGTCCGTTCCATGTCCTCGAAACTGATGGGTAAAGGCTTCCCCTCGATTAACGCCTGATAGGTTTGGTCAAGTAGCCGCTGTAACCCTTCGTAGGGCGTTTTTTGGAGAATTTTGCGGCGAAAATTGATCAAACTGGCGCTCATGAATTCCCATCCATTGACAAACTGGTTAATCAGGGGAGTTAGTTGTTTTCCACCGGAGCGAGGTACGACACAGCGCAGGTACGGTTGAAACAGATCAGTTTCAGCATAACCTTTCGAGCCGCGTACTGTAACCATGAAACAGTCGGGTTGGGTATAGCAACTAAATCGTAGCCGCCCATGTACTGAACCGCCAATGATAGTGGCGTCAAAATCGTCGTATTTAAACAAGCTATCACCGCCATGATTACTCCAGGCGGCGCTAACCCGTTCACAATCGGGTAGGAAACGCAGGGCGAGATAGGAGAGGTGGGTAATGAAATCATGAATCACGCCAGCGGGAAGTTTGTGAACGGGATGCGGGAGATTGGCGTCGCCATAGGGACTATTGCTGCGGATATCCAGGGACATGCGGACTTCTACCTCCTGTACCTCACCCAGGGTTCCTTCTGCAACCAGTTTTTCTATGGCGAGAATGGGTTCATTGAAGCGATAGTTTTGGTCTTCGATTAGGTGGCTTTCACAGTTCTGGGAAATTGACCACAGTTCTTTGAATTCCGCGTATGTTGGTGTAATCGGCTTTTCACAGATAACGTGAACCCCTGCTTCTAAGCAATCGGTAGCAATAGATTTATGGGTTTGAGGCGGAGTAAGAACATGAACCACATCCGGCTTGGCGTTCTCCAACATCTGGCGATAATCTAAATAAGCCGAGTCAGCGCCAAACCGTTGACAGGCATAGTTAGCAGCCGCTGGGGAAAGGTCACAAACGCCGACGAGATGCGCCCGTTCCGATTTTTGGAGAAAATTTAAATGTTCCTTGGAAATTCCCCCTGTGCCAATTACTGCTGCTTTCAGCGCTGTCGCCATGAACACTCTACTCCTTTGGTTACCGAGGTTTTGTTGAATCTGGAGTTCAGGGTGGCAGAAACAACCCGCCAGTCAACAGTCAACATCCCATTTTACTGGTGGACAAGTTTCATCGCCAAGCTCTTAGAGCGCGTATCCGTTGTACCCACTGTCGCATAGTCACCCCAAGTCTTGTCCTCAACGGTAAGTGATAGTCTAAACTGGAATGAACCCAGTAATCGTCTGCTCCTTTAACTTTAACCAGCTTGTACCCCTGGGATAGCAGAAGCTGACGCAGTTTCTGCAAATGCTTTGAACCCTTCTCAATGGTCATACACCCGAACCTGTATTCATCAAAGGGGAAATTCCGTAAAGCCCGATATTCCGCCCCTTCAATATCCATACTCAGGTAGTTAATGAACTGGGGCGCGTTATATTTTTTGAGTAAGTCTGAGAGTGGGATGGCTTTGACAGTAATGTCTTGACATCGTACCTGATCCCCGTAATAAAGGCGGCGATGGGACTGACTCATTTCCTCAACCACACCACTAGTGCCAGGTATGTCCAGATTCAGGTTAAATTGTAGTTCAGTTGACTCATCCCATAGAGCAACTGGTTCAACATAGCAGGAACGGTTGTGCTGGACTTTTTGATATCGGTTAGGGTTGGGTTCGATACAAATACCGTTCCAGCCAAGCTGTTTCTCTAAGGCGTAGCTATTGGAATACTTTATCCCATTGGGTCCAGCACCTGCATCGATGAAGAATCCGTCGCGTTTACCCGGAAATACCTCACTGATGACCCACTGATCTTGCTGGTGTTGGGGATGAGAATAAAATTGGAAATCCTGGAAATCCTTAGATGGTGTGTCTGCTACATTTGCCATTCTCCCCGACTCCTAACCCAATTAAGGTTCGACTCCTTCAATGATTGGCGTTTTGTACTCAATCAGCGTTGCTGGTTTACCTCGCCAGCGGGTTAACCAATAGTTTATCTGTCCGATGACTTGGGGGAACTTGTAGAGGACACAGAACAGGGCGTACAATCGAGCATGGGCTGGTGGATCACCATAGTTTCGGCGATATTGATAGACTCGTCCCATTAAGACGGGATAACCGAGAAATAGCAGCAGACTTAGCCCGGATGTGAACCAGGCAAGACCAAGAGCAACTAAGGGGAGAAATAGTCCCCATATCCAACCACTGAGACTTTCCCGAATCATATACCGTTCTGGTGGTTTACCGTGCATCGCCGCACCTTCTGCCATTGCCCAACCGCCTCGGATAGAGCGTTTCCACCATTGACTAAACTTTAGCATTGCCGCATCATGATACGTCATGTCGGCATCAATACGACGAATTTTCCAGCCCCGTTGACGCAGGCGGATACACATTTCCGGTTCTTCCCCGCCAATTAGGGTGTCGTTGTAGCCGTTTACTTCTCGAATGGCATCAACGCGGATTAAGGCATCCCCACCACAGGCTTTAGCTTCACCCACAGGGGTGTTCCATTCCATATCCGCAAGGCGGTTATAGATTGAGGCATCTGGGAATCGTTCCCGCCGTCGTCCACAGGCGATCGCTAATTTATGATCATTATCTAGGGTTTCCTGGGCTTGTTCAATCCAGCCGGGGATGAGTTCGCAGTCGCCGTCGATAAACTGGACATAGTTGATATCGGGGAAGTGTTCGATTAGATACCTGAATCCCGTATTCCTTCCCCGCGCCATGGTAAACGGGAGGGACATATCCAGGTTGATCACTTGGACACCCAGGGATTCCGCCGCTTCCACGCTGCCATCCGTGGAACCGGAGTCCACGTATATAATGGGTGTATCTTGGGGAAGGAGTGCGATCGCGGATTTCAAGCAACGGATCAGTCGCTGTCCCTCGTTTCTGCCAATGGTGACTACCCCAATGCAGCTCATTGATTTGATAGTATAGTAGAGTCATCTTCTCACACTATACCTTAGATAGTCGTCTATCTAACTGTTACGCCTGAATTATTCCCCAAGGCAAATTCAATATGAATAAACTTTCTCTATTTGCTAAGGATAAGTTGATCTCCCGAAAGAATTACAAGTCTATTTCAAATTTTATTAAAGACTCTAAAATCTTTAAAAATCTATTCGCCAACGTCTGTAGTGCTTGGTCAATCCCTAATTCGGAAGAGTTCCAGACAAGTATAGTTTATCATTTTCAGCATCCGGAATTAAAAAAACCCCTTTTTTACAACAAAGATGCCCAAGGAGAATTGTTAAAAGAGTCTCCCCCCTCTGAAACTTCTTATCCTGCCGGAATAATATCAGTGTCTGATATTTGTGTATCCTTTCCCTATCCTGTACATCGATGGAAAGGAAAAGTTTTTGTAGAAGCCTTACGAGGAACTTCAAAATTTGTCAGTGAACCCCGATATCTGATCGCCTTAGAAACCATCCCTTTTGCCAAGAAAACCAAGATGCCAGAAGGTGTGCTGTTGGCGATGCCGTCTCTCAACAACTATTATCACTGGCTGGTGGAGATCCTGCCAAGACTCCGAATGGTTGAAGAAGACGAGAGATTAAGGGATTTACCCTTAATTATGCCCAAAAATAAACTGGCTAAGTATGTTTATGATAGCCTAAAGATTACCGGATACTTCGATAAAGTACAATTCTTAGATGATGGCGTCTATCAGTTTGAGAAACTACATATACCAACGTTGTTTTCTCCTCCCTGTAACCCTTCTCCTCTAGCCATTGAATGGCTAAGAAACCACTTTTTAACAGAAACGATTACTAAAGGAAAGCGACGCATTTATGTGTCTCGTCGGGATTCGGCAGAACGATATGTCTCCAATGAGGTAGAGGTTGAAGAACTGCTTTCGGAGTTTGGTTTTGAAACAATTTGTCCTGGTAATTATTCCTTAGAAGAGCAAGTGAAAATTTTTCAAGAAGCTGAGATGATTATAGGTAGTCACGGTGCCGCCTTTGCTAATCTAGCATTTACACCGTCTGAATCGGTCTTTATTGAGTTGTTTAGAAAAAGTCGTGGGAATCCCGTATATCGGAAACTCGCTGCA
>NZ_JAVJQN010000192.1:0-52359 GCF_040218245.1 Coleofasciculus sp. E1-EBD-02
GCTACGTCAGCGGGTTTACCGATACCAAAAAGACCAAAAAGGTTTCAGTTTGTGACTACACCTGGAAACGTATTGGGCAGTTTTCTCCTAGTAAAGTTGAGTTAATCAGGAGGAATAACGGCTTATGTGTGGCTTAGGCAAGAATTGGATGCCTCCATTCTTCCGGCATCCCGCTATCCCTCCTCACCCTGCTAGCGCTGAGGGTGAGGACTCCCGCGAATATGTTGAGATCCCAGACATGCCATGGCGCGTCTGGAACAACAGTTCGGAAAGTCCTAATCGATGTGTCTACTGCTATAACTCTTGAACCCGTTTCAACGGGTTTCAGCTTTTAGCCCCAACTTTAGTTGAGGGCTTAAGCTGTCTTACCCGCCCCTTGAGCCGACTTGAATTTACCCACACCCCATACCCCACACCCTACACCCTGTCTCCTTTTTAGCTGTATTGTCACCCCTTGAGCTCTAATTCGATACATGTTTGAGGATAGTCAGAGAACCGGCGTCTTTGAGACTCTGCATTTGCTGGGAATTGCGAACCAGCAGCGCCCCCGCAAAGCCAAGTGAATTTATTGAAATCGACTCAAACTCTTCTTGCGATCGCGGCACAAGCAGCATCCATTCTCGTGTGGCTAGCAGGTTGTAGGGGGCGGATTGTTTGATTCCCTGGTTGGGCATACCTACGGCATCTAAAAGCTTGTGATAAGCGTCCAGAGTGGCTTTTGCGGCAACGTCTGGCGAGTCTATCCAACTGGGATCGAATCGCGTTAGGGCATGAACAAAGGGAAAGCTGGGTATTGTACCTATTGAACCCTGAAAATTAGCCGATGCGATCGCGGGTTCGATGGGTAGCTTGGATGTCTCCGGTGTTAGGGGTAAAGGGACAAGCTGTAAATGTTTGTGTCGCTGACTCGCACCCGCTATTTTGCCGCCGTTATAGAAGGCTAAACCATCAATTTCCGCTAAACCTGCCCACATTGCCTGAAAATCGGATAACGTCAGCCAATTATCTTGGTCTTCATACTCGCGGGTGACGATCAGGAGGTGATAATCAACCACGTTGAACTTATTTAACAGACACAGGTGAGTATCGGAAATATCCGCCACGAATAAATCCTCCTCGTAGGGGAGAAAGGGGTTAAAGTCAGCTTTTTTCTTCTTTTGCTGCTTCTTGTCCTTAGCTTTGCGATCCAGGTTAGAGGCTATCCGCACCAGAAAGCGAATTCCATCCTGTTCGACGAACTCACACTCAGTTGCGATGGGTTGCAGTGCGCCGCATTGGAGAGCGTGTTCGGTTGTCTCTAGAACCTTTAACCATAATGTACCCGGTTTTAGGGTTCGTGTTGTCTGTTCCGTGGGTTTTTCTTCGGGCATAGTCAATTGTGGTATCCGCCGTATGCGAATCTAATCTAGACGATCTGATAGAATTTTGCCCAGAACTAAGAACAGTTTGTAGTCAGCACTGTCTTCGCTTCTGGCACGCTTCGTGCCTACTACGAACCTAGATTAAGTCGGGAATTTTAGAGTTGAGAGTTGAGATTTCGGATTAGCTTGCGAAAGGTTCGTAAGGCAGGACTTCTACCGATCGCACTACTTTGGGCGAGAACCTCTGCTACGAGGTCTAAAATCGGTAGTCCTGGAAATGTAGGACTGATTGAAACTGACTGATATTGTCCTGATTGTAAGGTGTAAATCTTGAGTTCGCCGCGATCGCACAGCCAAAGTTCGGGAACTCCTAAGCTAATGTAACCCTCCATCTGAGTTTTCGAGGTAACATCCACTTCAATAGCCAGATCGGGCGGTGGATCAACCGATAAATCGATGCGATCTTTACCCACCATGACTTGATGATTTTGAATGTAGAAGCATTCATCCGGTTCAATGCCATAACCCATTTCTTGACATTTGAAGGTGGTTGAACCAAAGCATTCGCAGTCTATTTCTAATTCTTCTAATATAATTTTGACTAGATCACCAATAATCGATTTTTCTCGCTCATATTTGGGTAATGGTATCCGGATTTCTAATGTTTTCTGGCTGTAGGCAATTCGAGCGGTGCGTTTTTCACCCAGCTCGTTCAAGATTTGTTCAAATTCTGACCAATCGACATCATGGATCAACAATCGTTGACCGGGGGGTACGTCGAGTTGTCGGAGTTGGAGCGTGACCATGATGCAAAATCTAAACCTCTATCTTCTAGTGTAAGGAGTCGGGGGTCGATTATTTGAGCAACCGTCAAGAAAATACCCAAGTATTTCTGCCGTGATGCTTAGGGAGCGATCGCGCTTATAATTCAGATCATGGGGAAGCAGTACGGACTAATGATTAACTATCCAAATTTTGACCAATACGGCTATCACGTTCTTCAAGAATTAGGATGCAACCGCGAAGCAGGGCGCATTACTTACTTGGCAAAAGCCTTCAATCCAGACCAAAGGGTTGTAATCAAAGAGTTCCGCTTTGCCTTGGCGGATGCCAGTTGGTCAGGCTATAAAGCCTATCAACGGGAGATTGAAGTTTTGCAACAACTGGATCATCCCCGTATTCCTCGTTATTTAGATTCCTTTGAAACACCACAAGGCTTTTGCCTTGTGCAGGAGTATAAAAATGCCCCATCGTTAGCCGAACGACGTAGCTTTACTCCCGAACAGATTCAGCAAATAGCGGTGTCAGTCTTAGAAATTTTAGTTGACTTACAAAGGCGGGTTCCGCCAATTATCCATCGGGATATCAAACCCGAAAATATATTAGTGGACAAGCATTTGAATGCTTATTTGGTAGATTTTGGCTTTGCCCGAATTCGGAGTAAGGAAATGGCACTCAGTAGCGTAGCGGCTGGGACTCTGGGATTTATGCCACCGGAGGAACAGTTTGGTCGTCCCCTGACGGAGGCTTCTGACCTTTATAGTTTAGGAGTAACGTTAATTTGCTTACTTACAGGCACGCGATCGCTCAATATCGGTAATTTAATTGATGATAACTATCGGTTTGATATCAAGAAATTAGTTCCCAAACTCAATCCTAGCTTTATCGCCTGGTTGGAGAAGATGGTAGCACCGAATGTGAAACAGCGCTTTAAGAATGCAGAGGTTGCGTTGGAGGCGCTTAAGTCAAAACGGTGGGTTGGTAAGGCTAATCGCGTCGAGAGTTTAGTCGGTGTCATTAAAGGGAAAACGCTAACGTATGTTGTGGGGTTAACCACCTTGGGTATTGTCGCCTGGGTGGGAACAACTGTTATCACTCCTCAGCCAGAGAAGCAGTTGCTGGAGTCTCAGCCCGAAAGACAGTTGCTGGAGTCTCAACCAGAGAAGCAGTTGCTAGAAAGAAACAGATGTCTAGGATGTAATCTGCAGGGTGCTGACTTAGAGTATGCTAACCTGACGGGTGCTGGACTTGGGAATGCCAACCTCAAAAATGCCAATTTGAAGAGCGCTGGACTTGGGCATGCCAACCTTAAAGATACCAACCTGGAGGGTGCTAACTTGGCGAGTGCTAACTTGGAGTATACCAATCTCAAAGATGCCAACTTGGAGGGGGCTAACTTAGCGGGTGCTAATTTGATAAACACCTCTTTAGAGGGAGCCAACCTCAAAAATGCCAATTTGATGGGTACCAACCTCCAGTATGCAATCCTGTGGGATGCTGACCTAAAGGGTGCTGATCTGACTAATGCTAACCTGACAGTTGCCCACTTAGGAAATGCTGATCTGGAGTATGCCAACTTGCTGGATGCTAACCTCAAAGGTGCTAACCTCAAAGGTGCCAATCTCAAAGGTGCGATTATGCCTGATGGAACCCAACATCCATAGATGAGATGTGTGTCGCAAGAAGGGTAATTTAGAAGCAAGTGTTTTGGCTGTTTTGTCAACATTTTGAGACACAAAACTTGTGTATTTCTCCTATCGTTTCATTCCTCTAAGATGTAACGCCGACATGGCTGTGCGATCGCAGTAGCATTTCTGTTGATGCCAGATGCTGTAATACAACCTGGAATTGCACTAAAAAAAAGGACAACATCAATTATAATTATGCAACCTACGACTAATAACTTAATGGGAAAAGTTAAAACGACCCTAGTGATCACTAATCGTATTGATCAAGCCAATGCCGAAGATGGTCTGATTCCTGCTGAGCGAGTGCGGTCTATCACCTTAACTAACGTTTTAGTCGATACAGGAGCCACAACCTTGTGTCTGCCTAAATCTATCATCAATCAGTTAGGATTAAAACTCCTTAAAGAAGTCGATGTCGCCACAGCTACAGGAATTGGCAAAGCGAGAATCTTTCAAGATGCCAAAATCTCTCTGTGTGGACGGGAGGGAACGTTTGAATGTTTGGAACTTCCAGGAGGCAGTGATCCCTTACTAGGCGTTATTCCACTGGAAGCATTGGGAATTGAACTGGATTTAAAAAATCAAACCTTAAAACTCTTACCCATTAGCCCCACTGAAACTTATTTTACTATCCTTTAATTGTTTCTAGCTGCCTCACCAATAATACCAAAGTCGTAGAGAACAGCTTTAATAATTGTTCTGTTTGCCATGAAATCTTCAACTTCCATTCCCTCTGTCCGTTGTAAAATTTCGGCAATGGATTGCAGAATATCTTGAATGCGTAGCTGCCAATCTCTAGAAGGCACGGATGACATCCTTTAGTACAGGTTCCCGCAAATGTTCCCTTAACGCCTTCTGGGTACCCATGTCTACAGAACACCCCAAAATATCTTCTAAATAAAGTCGCACGGCTATGAATTCAAATAGTCCCACTAGTCGATTAAACTCTACCAAGAAGTCTACATCACTATCTGGACGAGCTTCATCCCGTGCTACTGAACCAAATAACTCCAGGGACTTTACGCCCATCTCCTGTAACTGTTCTCGGTGTGCCGCAATAATTGCGATTACTTCATCCCTTTTCATCATGGATTTAAGTCAAATGGCACGGACTCATACCATTATACCAAATCCATCTAAATACCTAACCTTAAATAACTAAATAGACATCTCTGGACTATAAACATCTCGTTTCAAAGGATTAGTTATATAGCAACCGCCATAGCGGTTAGGACACATCATTTAGTAGAGACGTTCCGGCGGAACGTCTCTACAACAGTTCGGAACTTTAAAGCTAAAGTAAGCTAAAACTTACTAGGGTGACTCTTTGAACCCGTTTTAACGGGTTTTAGCTTTTAGCCCGTAGACGCGGAGCGGCTTCTCTTCGAGTACTTTAGTTCAGGGCGTTAGTTCAGGGCGTTATTTCAGAGCTTATTCAGCAACATATTCTCCAAAAAAAATGCCAATAAACAATAATTTATCTGCCCTACCCTTCGACCTTTTACTCATTACTGACAAAACCGCTTGTAATCGGGCGGATCGAACTGTTGAACAAACTCTAACAACTATCCTCAATAACATTAATTCTCAGCGTGTCGCTATACTTATACGCGACAAAAAAGCGACAATTTCTGAAATTGCTACAACAATTAGTAACCTAAAGCCGTTAACTGATGCGACAGGTGTCTTGTTGCTCGTACACAGCTATCCTCAATTAGCATTAGAATACAATCTAGCGGGAGTTCATCTATCATCAACGACAGCTATTGCACCTGTACGTCAACAACTTCCACCTGAGATGCTTATAGGAGTCTCGCGTCATGGAACCGACGCACTCGATCACAATGATATTGGTTTGGCTGACTATGCTACGATTAGTCCAGTGTACTCCCCTCTGTCAAAACCAGGGGATCGGCGCAACACATTAGGTTTACAGGGGTTGAGAGATAGCGTTAGGCGCAGTTACCGCCCGTTAGTCGCCCTCGGTGGAATTGAGCCAGGGCGAGTGAGTGACGCGATCGCACAAGGGGCAAAAGCCGTTGCTGTCATTGGTGCGGTGATGGGGGCAGAAAATCCTGCTAGTGTGGTTCAATTATTACTCGATGAGGATGCTCATCGGGCGGCAAAATAAAGAGTTAGAGGATTGACTTTGTACAGACATTCCGCCGCAACGTATCTACGGAGTTGAACCACTAACTGCTAGTTCCGAATCCTATTCAGATGATATATCCTAACTAAGTAACTCACCCTAACGGCTATGAAACCTCTACTCGCCTCGCTGATCATCACTCCCCTATTTACTCTCTTGAGTTCAGCCATTGCTCTAGCTGAAGTCCGCACTCAAGTGATTGAATACCAACAGGGTGATACTATACTCCAAGGCTTTCTGGCTTACGATGACGAGATTCAGGGAAAGCGCCCTGGTGTGATGGTAGTTCACGCTTGGAAAGGATTGGGAGATTACGAGAAACAACGGGCAAAACAGCTTGCTGAATTGGGTTATGTGGCATTTGCCGCTGATATTTATGGTAAGGGAATTCGACCCAAAACCAATGAAGAAGCCAGAGAACAAGCGACGATTTATCGGTCAAATCGCCAATTAATGCGCGATCGCGCCCAGGCTGGATTACAAGTGTTGCAACAATATCCGTTGACGGATGGAAATCAAGTTGCCGCGATCGGCTATTGTTTTGGAGGCGGTACAGTATTGGAATTAGCCCGCAGTGGTGCGCCAGTAGCTGGGGTTGTTAGTTTCCATGGCAATTTAGATACACCCAATCCCGCAGATGCTCAAGCGATTAAAGGTAGAGTTTTGGTGTTGCATGGTGCAGCCGATCCTTTAGTTCCTGACGAGCAAGTTGATGCGTTTAAACGGGAAATGAATTATGCCAATGTAGACTGGCAAATGGTTATGTATGGTAATGCTGTTCATAGCTTTAGTGATCCGAATGCGGGGAATGAGCCTTCAACGGGAGTGGCTTACAATGAGAAGGCAGATAAGCGCTCTTGGGCGGCAATGAATCGGTTTTTTGCTGAATTATTTCGTTAGATTTGTCTTATGTCTTATGTCTTATGTCATTTGAACTGCTGGATATGATATCGCCGATCAAGATAACCTGACTGGATGAGAACATCCGCGATCGGTGCGTTTGTAGTAAGCGCTTTAGCGCTTATATTAATCGGGTTGAAACTCGCTCGTTGCTGGTAACGTCAATGCTTCTGGAAACCATTGGCGTTTATCAAAGGATTGGTATTTTACACTATGCGTCGCATTTTTGGCATCCTACCTCTGGTATTTTTACTGCAAAGTCTTCCCGTTGTTGCCCAAGAGTCAACAACCCTTGACCCCGTTGAACAGGTTATCGCGGCGGGATGGATGAATCGCGATCGCGAGGGGGATTTTCAGGCACAAAGAATCCTCAATCGGGCTGAATTAGCATCGATTTTAGTCAAAACCTTTGACTTAGAAAAACGAGTCGCCCAACCCGACAAACCTATTGCTGTTCTCGATGTACCTACCTCTCACTGGGCATATCGCGATATTCAATTAGTCTTGCAAAATAACGTGATGACGGGTTATCGTCAGGGACGATTTTTTCCAAATCAACGGGTTACTCGCGCTGAAGCATTCTCTATTTTAGCTCAAGCCTATGGCGTGTTTCAGTTTCCAGAGGATACGGTGGCTGAACTGCTTTCGCGCTATCCCGATGCTGATCAAATACCAACTTGGGCAAGAAAGTCAATTGCCACGGCTTTGTATGAGGGGTTTGTTAATATCGATCCCTTGACTAATTCTATTGATCCTCTCGCACCCATGACTCGTGGAGATATGGCTTATGCGTTGAGTAAATATCTGGAACGACAAGAAACCACTGCGCCGATTCCTTGGACGATTGAGGAACCTGCGCCTATGTAACAAAACGTCGCGGAAACACCTTTTGACCCAATGATTTGAGTATAGGGCGATCCGAGCCTATTGAACAGAGTCCAGTTGTTCATTTTGGTAAGCGGGTCGCCCCTCCATTCCTTTATGATGGGAAAGATCCGGTTTGGTTGCAGGAATACCCTGAACCCTGAACCATGAACAATGTACAATCTCTGTTATTGCTCAGCTATTTTTGAACTTAATTTAAGGAGAAAGAGTTATCCCATGGATTCTCAACCCTCTAATGATAGAAACACTCATTTAGTTTCAGCCGTGGTTGATGCGACGCTCAACCAAGATCAACCCCGTCTTAATAAACTCCTGAAAACAGCGCTCTATGACATTCCTACCGAACAACCGGAATCATTGCGAGCGCAAGTTGCCAGAAATTTCTTGATTCAAGTGGCTCAACGGTTAGAGGAATCCCTAGGGGCAAAGCATCATATTCTGGCTTGGTTTATGGTATATGTTGGCTTGGGAAACATACTACCAGAAGCAATTCAAGCGACGCAAATGGTTCTCAATGAGGGATTAAAACCGTTTGCCGATTTCTTTGTGGATCGTCAGGGGATTCATTTCTATAATCATGGCGATAAGGCGGACAATATTAATAAAATTCCGCCTCGCCTCTCTGAGTTTACCCAGATGACGGTGCGGATTTCTCAGGACGAAGTTCAGCAGGTTATGGGGAAATTCAGTTTATCGGAGGAGAAAGCCCGACAAGTGGTCTTAAATTTAAAAATATTGGAGCAAAAAATGAATGTACAGTTTCAACAATTATTGACGGTTTTAGATTCTAATCAAGCGTTGCTGAATCAGGTGATGACATTGGATTTAAGTAAACCCGATAATCCCAATCGTTTTGGTATGTAACAATGAGGCAGAAGGCTCTAGGGCAGAATGGGTAGGGGCACGGCATTGCCATGCCCTACCAGTATAGACAAACCTTTAGTTGAGACGTAGTTGAGACGTAGGGTGGGCAAGAATTATAAACATTGAAAACCTTATATTATCGTTTGTTGCTCTTGCCCACCACAGGGTAAGCTGTTCGACATTTAAACCTTAATGTCAATAATGGCGAAATCCTTATCCGTAGTGCGAGCATCTTGCTCGCTACTAAGCCCAAACCAAGTCCGCCTACGCGGACTCAATTCAGCCTGCGGAGGCAGGCTTTGTTTGTGTAGCAGCGATTTCAATCGCCTCCTCTTGCATGGGGTAATAAAGACTGGCTGGATGGTGTGTAAATCCTCAAGAGGAGTTTATAATAATTCCAATATTAATAATCTGAAATAATGAAAGCGTTTATTAGCCATAGCAGTATCGACAAACCCTTTGTTGAGCGTCTGGCAACTGATTTACGCACCCGCGAAGGGATTGATGCTTGGTTGGATAAATGGGAGATTCTCCCCGGTGATAGAATACCCGATAAACTTGAAGACGGATTAGCCAATGCAGGTATTCTGGTTCTGGTTCTCTCCCCCGATAGTGTCAACTCCCAGTGGGTGAGTTATGAGAAAGACGCATGGCTAATGGCACAAGTTGAGGAGGAAAAACAGGCGAAAATTGAGTCACGGACTCCCAGCCGCCGCCTAATAACGGTTCTCTACAAAGACTGCGAAAAGCCCTTTTTTCTCCAATCTTTTCTCCACGTTAGTATTAATGACGATAACTATGAGCAGGGATTTCAACAACTCATCCGAGGGATGCGGCGAGAGTCAGGAAAGCCGCCGCTTAAGGGTGAGACGACGCCTGCACCTGTTCCGGCTTCACCCCCAGCCCAAGTTTCATCCGGTGTTGCACCGAGAATCCTGGCGTTTCAACTGCTCAAATGCCTGCTTCCGGCTCAGTTTGATGAGGTGATTTTCTACTATGAGGTGGATGAGTCTCAACTGCCAATGAATGTGGCACAGGTGCAAAAAGCCAAGGAAATTATCAAATTGGCGAGTCAAAGAGACGGCGAGTCGCTGTCTGGATTGCTAGACTCGATTTATCAAGCGGCTCCACATTTGAAGAGGTAAGCTGTCATGCATTTAAATTGGGTATTAGTAGCGAACAAGATGCAAAGCCTGCGGCATGGCTTCGCTTAACGCACTACAAGGATTTCGTCATTATTGACATGAAGGTTTAAATGCCGAACAGCTTAGGATGATGTCATGTCCGGTTGAATACTTAGGACTTACTAATAGTCTCTATCTGTAGGGTGTGTTAGCGTAGCATAACGCACCATTTCAACGATAGATAGATGGTGTAGCTGCGTAAGTCCTAATACTTACAGTTGGATAGTGCTGTCTAAGGTGAATGGTACGACACAGCTAAAATTGTGGAATAGATTTGACCGTGAAATTGGGCGCACGTCGGTGCGCCCCTACGGTTTCCGGGCTAATGGTTAATTCATCAATTAAGGTGTGTCACGCCAGTAGTGGACTGACCCAGCTAAAATAGGACTTTGTTTGTAGTGAGAACTTTAGTTCTCTAACGCCTAGCTGTAGAGGGCTAAAGCCCTCACTACGTACCCAATCTATTGCACCATTTTAGCTGGGTCACGCCAGTAGTGCGAGCATCTTGCTCGCTACTCATTCCCAATTGCTCGCTACCCATTCCCAATTTAAATGCATGACATGATAGAACGCCCAAAATGACAGGATAGAACACCCAGAATGACATGATAAAACACTCAGCATGACATGATAGAACACCCAGAATGACAGCTTAGAACACTCAGAATGACATGATAAAACACTCAGCATGACATGATAGAAGGTAAGTTGGTATCAGGTGGATAGGGTTGAATGGATGGTCGAGGCGAACTACTACAGCGTCTGAAAAGGCTGAATCCGGCTCAATTTGAGGAAGTGCTGTTCCGGGTGGGAATTGACCCGGCGATTATTCCTAGTGCAAGAAGGCAGAAATAACTGAACAGCTAATATCTCCCCCAGCTTCCCCAGCTCCCCCAGCTCCCCCAGCTCCTCCACACCTACAAAGCTGCTCACATATTTCCGCCGCGCTGCACTAGCCCGTTTGCTGAACAATCGCTGCGAGCTATCCGAGTTATTCAACGGCTGGAGCAAGAGTCAGAGGGAGTTGAACGCCTCAATCAAATCCTGGCTGAATCGGCTATTTCGATTATTGGTGAGCAATATATCGGCTACGAGATAGAAGCTCAAGTTAAGGGAATTGTTCATGAGTATCTCCAGCAGCCCTTTGAAGGGCGGGAGGAGGAGCAGCGTCTGCTTGATGAGTTTGTGCAGCACAATTCTAGGGGGGTGCTGTTAGTAACCAGTGCGGCGGGTTTTGGTAAATCGGCTCTGTTGTCTCATTGGCAACAAACTCAGCAGGAGGATTGTTTCATTGCCTATCACTGCTTTAGTTATCGTTACCAGAAGACGCGCTCGGTGTCTGAAGCCTATCGCCATCTGCTCAAACAACTGTATCTGTATCACAACATCAGGAATGGGCAGTTTCCTAATGATCCAAATCGGATGCGGGATATCCTGGTGGGGATGCTGGAGAAACCTGTCTCGCCAGAGGGTAAGCGTCTGGTGATTGTGTTGGATGGGTTGGATGAGGCGTCAGAAACGTTGGAGCCGTTTTTTACCAGGCTTCCGGATGGCGTGTTTGTGATTGCGTCAGCACGCGCCGAGTCAGAGGATGAGCCGGAATACCTGCGGAATTGGACAGATAATGCTCAGAGATTGTATCTGAAGCGGCTACGCCGTGAGGCAATTCCCAAGTGGCTAGGGCAAATCAGCGAGTTAGTGAGGTATAGCCAGAATCAGGATTTTGTTAAACGGCTGGATGAGATAACTGGGGGATTCCCGCTTTACCTGCGTTATCTGATTGATGAGTTGAGACAGGCGGCAAAAAAGGGTCAGGATGTACAGGCGGTACTCCGGAATAGTCCCGGTGGGTTCAAAGCTTATGTGAAAGAACAGTTTCGCCAACTTGCCCAAGTTGAGGAGATTAAGCGACAACGGGAAGTGCGGGAGTTGTTTGCGTTGCTGTCAGTGGCGTTGGGAGCGTTATCCGAGGATGATATTGAAGAGTTGACTGATTTGAATGCCTGGGATTTAGCCGATTTACCCTGGCAGGCGACACGGTGGTTTAGTATTCAAACGGGTTGTTATAGTTCTGACTTTTCACGCCATCCAGAAAAATCGATATCAAACCTAACCCCCCAGCCCCCTTCCCTTTTAGATCCCCCTCCCGTCCCCCTTCAAAAGGGGGAAGCCAGCGGATGCTTCGCTTTTTGTTCAATGGGGGAGAATTCAAAGCCTTCTCAAAAGCAGGAGAGAGGTTTGGAGAGAGGTTTTCCAGATTCCGTCAAAAGTAAGAATTACAGTTTTGCTCACCCCTTACTCGCCCAGGAGTTTAAAGGGGCGCTGGGGCGTCAGGCGTCTTTGGCGGAAGCTAAGTTAATCGACTATTGTGCCAAATGGCAGGAACTGGAGCGTTCCGATTATGGATTACGATATTATGCCGAACACTTGGGATTGGCAAAGCGGTGGCAGGAATTGTATGAATTGGCTCGTAATCAGGAATTTGTCACGGCTCAACGGCAGCATTTACCAGAACAGCCGGATTTGCCTCTAAAGACAGTGCAGATAGCGTTGTCGGGTGCAGCCGAAACCGATGATGCAGGTGGGATGGCAGAGTTTCTGCTGGTACACGCAGAGCGAGTGATGCAAATCGCCCAAGAGTCACCTCTGGATATATTGCGATTAGGCAGTATCGATGGAGCCTTGGCATTGGCGGAAAAGTTTGATCCGGAACGCTGTGTTCTGTGGTATCTGCTGCTGGCTTGGGAGTTGGCAAAAGATGCCAGCCAGGATGGGGAGAAAATAGAACAAGCGCGGGATATATTGGAGCGATTGCAGCAGAAGAATTTGCCCCGTTTGTCAGAATCTTGGATGAAGGATTGTGCTGTTTACTGGCTGACGCATCTATTGACAGCGACAAAAAGGACGTTTACAGCGCTGTCAAGGCGAATTTTAGATGATGAGAGTCTCGAAAATCTGTGCCAGAACCTGGTCGAAGCGAGTGACTTCACCGCCGCCATCGACACCGCTCAGCAAATTGAGTCTTCCGACAACCGGGCATGGGCGCTGGTTGAGATTGCCAAAGCCCAGCCAACAGCAGAAAACTGCACCGCCGCCATCGACACCGCACAGCAAATTAAGGATTCTGACTACCGAACAAAGGCGCTGCTTGAGATTGCCCAAGCCCAGGCACAGGCAGAAGACTGCACCGCCGCCATCGACACCGCACAGCAAATTGGGGATTCCGACAAACGGGCAAGGGCGCTGGTTGAGATTGCTAAAGCACAGCCAACAGCAGAAAACTTCACCGCCGCCATCGACACCGCACAGCAAATTAAGCGTTCCTACGACCGGGCATTGGCGCTGATTGAGATTGCTAAAGCACAGCCAACAGCAGAAAACTTCACCACCGCCATCGACACCGCTCAGCAAATTAAGCGTTCCTACGACCGGGCATTGGCGCTGGTTGAGATTGCCAAAGCACAGGCACAGGCAGAAAACTTCACCGCCGCCATCCACACCGCACAGCAAATTAAGGATTTCTACAAACGGGCAGAGGTACTGGTTGAGATTGCCAAAGCACAGGCACAGGCAGAAAACTTCACCGCCGCCATCCACACCGCACAGCAAATTTGGGATTCCTACTTCCGGGCAGATGCGCTGATTGAGATTGCCAAAGCCCAGCCAACAGCAGAAAACTTCACCGCCGCCATTCACACCGCTCAGCAAATTGAGTATTCCGACGAGCGGGCAGAGGTGCTGGTTGAGATTGCTAAAGCACAGCCAACAGCAGAAAACTTCACCGCCGCCATCCACACCGCTCAGCAAATTGAGTCTTCCGACGAGCGGGCAGAGGTGCTGGTTGAGATTGCCAAAGCACAGCCAACAGCAGAAAACTTCACCGCCGCCATCGACACCGCACAGCAAATTAAGGATTCCGACAAACGGGAATTGGCGCTGATTGAGATTGCTAAAGCCCAGCCAACAGCAGAAAACTTCACCGCCGCCATCGACACCGCTCAGCAAATTGAGTCTTCCTACAAACGGGCAAAGGCGCTGGTTGACATTGCCAAAGCACAGGCACAGGCAGAAAACTTTACCGCCGCCATCCACACCGCTCTGCAAATTGAGTCTTCCTGGTTACGGGCAAGGATGCTGGTTGCGATTGCCAAAGCACAGGCACAGGCAGAAAACTTCACCGCCGCCATCCACACCGCTCTGCAAATTGAGTATTCCGACGAGCGGGCAGAGGTGCTGGTTGAGATTGCTAAAGCCCAGCCAACAGCAGAAAACTTCACCGCCGCCATCCACACCGCTAAAGACATTGAGTATTCCGACGACCGGGCAGAGGCGCTGGTTGAGATTGCTAAAGCCCAGCCAACAGCAGAAAACTTCACCGCCGCCATCCACACCGCACAGCAAATTAAGGATTCCTGGTTACGGGCAAGGATGCTGGTTGCGATTGCCAAAGCACAGGCACAGGCAGAAAACTTCACCGCCGCCATCCACACCGCACAGCAAATTTGGGATTCCTCCGACCGGGCAGAGGTGCTGGTTGCGATTGCCAAAGTTCAGGCACAGGCAGAAAACTTCACCGCCGCCATCCACACCGCTCTGCAAATTGAGTCTTCCTACAAACGGGCAAAGGCGCTGGTTGAGATTGCCAAAGCCCAGGCACAGGCAGAAAACTTTACCGCCGCCATCCACACCGCTAAAGACATTGAGTCTTCTCAACTCCGGGCAAAGGCGCTGGTTGAGATTGCTAAAGCCCAGCCAACAGCAGAAAACTTCACCGCCGCCATCCACACCGCTCAGCAAATTGAGGATTCCTACGACCGGGCAGATGCGCTGGTTGAGATTGCCACAGCACAGGCACAGGCAGAAAACTTCACCGCCGCCATCCACACCGCTAAAGACATTGAGTCTTCTAAACTCCGGGCAAAGGCGCTGGTTGAGATTGCCACAGCACAGGCACAGGCAGAAAACTTCACCGCCGCCATCCACACCGCTAAAGACATTGAGTCTTCTAGACTCCGGGCAAGGGCGCTGGTTGAGATTGCCACAGCACAGCCAACAGCAGAAAACTTCACCGCCACCATCCACACTGCACAGCAAATTGAGGATTCCAACTACCGGGAATTGGCGCTGTGTGAAATTGCCAAAGCACAGGTAGAAGCCAAATGTATTGAACAGGCACTCTTAACCGCCGAGAAAATTCTCATTAACCGCAATAAAGACCTTCCCAATATCGCGGCTACCTTTGTCAAAACAGGCGATAAAGAAAACTTCAAGCGTCTGTTAATTCCCTGTGCCTACTACCTAGATGCTGCCTATCAAATGTGTGGACATCTCGCCAAACTATATCCAAATCAATTATCAGATATCGGCAAAATTGTCAAGACATTTACCTTGAGTTCAACCTAGACTCTAGTGAATTCATCAACAAACCAAACTTATGCCCAAACAAGACCCCGCCAAATTAAAAAAAGTCTCTGTCAGCCTCCCATTTGGCATCGGCGGTGCGGAATGGGAAGCCGATGAAACCGAACGCAAAGCCGCTTGGTCACTCTACGTTGAACTCGTCACTCGCATCACGGTACAATCCCTAGAAGCTGACCAAGGACTGCTGCGAGAAGCGCTCAATTCACTCTATAGTATGTTTGCGATTACCCGGCAAATCCTCAGAGACGCGGGTCCCGATGTTGGCATATCTTCTAAATCCGTTGGCGGAATTGCGATTGCGGTTCTTAATCAAGGATTGCGCCCATTTCTATCAAAATGGCATCCGTTATTACAAACCTGGGAAGCCCAGAAACCTGCCACAACGAGTCCTAAACAGCATGAGAAAAATTGGTCGTTAGAACCTCAGATGCATGAGGAGTTGTTAATACTGGGAAAGGAGTTACAGCAATATGCTGAGGCGTTGGCGGCGATTGTGGGAGTGGAGGGATGAGGGAGCTGGGGTCGTAGAGATGTTCCGGTGGAACGTCTGGAAGATGAATGTCAAGTAACCCCATTTTGCCACGGCGATTAAAATCGCTGCTACACAAACAAAGTCCGCCTACGCGGACTGGGTTATAACGGAGCTGGTTAACCCGGATTGGGTATGAGCGCTGATCCGAACAGTATTGAGTCTTAATCTTTATGGCAACAGTATTATATTATTTTTGTTAGGTTTCGTTCCTCGACCCAACCTACTTATTTGGCTATTAAATGTCAACAAAACCTGATTATATTCTTACCGAACACGCAAGAGCAAGGATGCTGGAGCGCAATATTCAGCAAGAGTGGATCGAAAGAACCCTGTCAAATCCCGATCTGTTAGAGTTAGACTCAGAAGATTCTACAAAGAGACACGCTTTTAAGACTATCCCTGAATATGGGGACAGAGTTCTACGAGTTATCTACAATCCCAATTATAAGCCTTGGATAATTATCTCTGTTTATTTTGATCGCAAGCGTAAGGGGACATTATGAGGATAGATTTTGATAAAGAGACTGAAGCCGTCTATTTCCGACTTAAGGATTCAAGAATTGTTGAGTCTGAAGAAATCAGCCCCGGCATTGTTTATGATTTTGACGAAAATGATACCATTGTGGGCATTGAGATCTTAAATCTAAGTCAAAAAAACCCCGACTCTATCAAAAATGTAAATTTTCCTTTCACCCAAGAAGAAAAAAAGCTGTTAAGAGATTTTTTAGGTTGGCTGACTCTGGTTTAAATGTATAGCAGTAGACACATCGATTAGGACAAAGACACCATTGTAGAGACGTTGCATGCAACGTCTGAAACATAAATGATGTGTCCTAACAGCTATGGCGGTTGCGATATCACTGTAGTGGCGTGACCCACCTAAAATGGTGAAATAGATTTGGTTCGTAGTGAGGGCTTTAGCCCTCTCCAGCTAGGCGTTAAAGCACTCTTCGTGCTTACTACAAACAAAGTCCTATTTTAACCCGGTCACGCCAGTAGTGGGCTGACACAGCTAAAATTGTGGAATAGATTTGACGTTTAACCCTGAATTTCGACAGGCTCAATTGCCGCGAAGCGACGCCCTGAGTGTGCCGAAGGGTCGAAGGGTTAAACCGGGCGCAAGCCTTGCGCCCCTACAATTCTAATCCACCAAATAAGGTGTGCCACGCCAGTAGGGGTACGGCAATGCCCATCCGTGTCAACTTAAGCCACAACCCCCTCACCCCCAGCCCAGGGGTTAGGGGATGAGGGTGAAAAGCTGACCAGCATTGGTTTTCAACTTAAGTTGGCATGGGCGCACGTTGGTAGGGCGCACGTCTGTGCGCCCCTACGTTAACGCCTGACTAACTTCTTCGTCACCTTCCGCAACCGCACCGACTCGGGCGTGACTTCCACCAATTCTTCCGGTCCGATATATTCCAACGCCCGTTCCAAACTCATCTCGGCTGGCGCTTGCAATTGCACCAATTCATCCCCCGTGGCGGAACGATGGTTGGTTAACTGCTTAGTCTTACAAACATTCAAATCCAAATCTTGAGGACGGTTGTGTTCGCCGACAATCATCCCCTTATACACCCGCGTCCCCGGTGTAATAAAGAATACACCTCGGTCTTCGCCATTTTTCAAGGAATAGAATGTCGCTACCCCTTCCTCAAAGGCAATAATCACTCCATTGCGGCGGGTTTCCACATCACCAGAAATCGGACGATAATCCAAGAAACTGTGATTCATAATCCCATCCCCACGAGTCAGGCGCATAAACTCACCCCGGAAGCCAATTAAACCCCGTGCGGGAACCACAAATTCCAATTGGGTGCGACCATTACCACTGACTAGCATGTTCTGCATTTCGCCCTTGCGCTGACCCAAGCGTTCAATACAGCCACCCACAGCTTCTTCGGGAATGTCTAGCGCCAACACTTCGTAAGGTTCGCAGGGTTGACCTTTCACTTCCCGATAAATCACTTGCGGCTGAGACACCTGAAACTCATACCCCTCGCGGCGCATGGTTTCAATCAGGATACCCAGGTGTAATTCCCCTCGCCCAGACACTAAGAATTTATCCGGAGAATCGGTTTCATCGACACGTAGGGCGACATTCGTCTCTAATTCTCGCATCAAGCGATCGCGTAATTGCCGGGAGGTCACGTAATCCCCTTCCTGACCCGCAAACGGCGAATCGTTCACCGAGAACGTCATCTGCAATGTCGGTTCATCCACCTTAATTAACGGTAAGGCTTGGGGTTCATTCGGACAGGTAATCGTCTCGCCGATATTAGCATTCGCAAACCCCGCCACGGCGACAATATTTCCGGCGAAGGCTTCCTCTAAATCAACCCGCTGGAGTCCTTCAAACCCCATAAGTTTGCTAATTTTAGTCTTGACAATTTCCCCGCTTTCTGTAACTAAAGCCGCTTGCTGACCCGCTTTAATTACGCCATTATGGATTTTGCCAATCACAATTCGACCCAGATAATCCGAATAATCCAGCGTCGTGACTTGCAATTGCAGAGGCTTGCTCACATCACCCACAGGCGGCGGAACATGGCGCAGGATGGATTCAAACAAGGGTTGCACATCCACGCCTTCGTCCTTTAAATCCGCTTTAGCGTAGCCTTGTAACCCGGAAGCAAACAGATAAGGAAACTCACACTGATCATCATCCGCCCCCAATTCAATAAACAAATCCAGGACTTTATCCACAGCACCGTAGGGATCAGCTTGAGGACGGTCAATTTTATTCACCACCACAATCGGGCGCAGTCCTTTTTCCAAGGCTTTTTTGAGGACGAACCGGGTTTGGGGCATCGGTCCTTCATTAGCATCCACAATTAGGATACAACCATCCACCATCCCCAATACCCGTTCCACTTCCCCACCAAAATCGGCGTGACCGGGAGTATCGACGATATTAATTAAGATATCTTTATAGTGAACCGCTGTATTTTTAGACAGAATCGTAATTCCCCGCTCTCGCTCCAAATCATTGGAGTCCATAACGCAATCAGGAACCTCTTCCCCTTCACGGAAGATACCGGATTGTTTAAGCAGGGCGTCAACCAAGGTGGTTTTGCCGTGATCGACGTGGGCAATAATGGCAACGTTGCGAATCGGAAGAGTCATAAAGGCGTTAGGGAGTGAGATGAGAGAGGTCGATCTTACTATAGATTTCTTAATAATTGTAGCTTACTCAAAGGGGGAGCGGGGGAAGCTGGGGAAGCTGGGGGAGCTGGGGAAGCTGGGGAAGCTGGGGAAGCTGGGGGAGCTGGGGGAGCTGGGGGAGCTGGGGGAGCTGGGGGAGCTGGGGAAGCTGGGGGAGCCGGGGGAGCTGGGGGAGCGGGGGAGCTGGGGAAGCAATGATACATTTTCCCTGATAGCGGTGCAAGCCAATCGCCTTGGGTTTAAACCCAAGGCTGAAAGCTCAAGTCAGCTAAAGCTGACTGGATAAGAGTTTTATTCAGAAGTTGAATGATTCTCTCTCCTTTATATAAATGCTTCGCAGCCACTCTAGGGTTGTACCAGATAGTCCAAATTGAATTCGGTTCACCAACTCCCCCCATTGATACAGTTCTGATAGAGACAGGGATTGCTGAAATTTCTGTTGGTAAAATTTTGCCCAAAAGTCTGGCGCTTTGTATCGATGCTTGCGCCAACGCCTGAGCCAACAGAGGGTATCTTTCAGCGTGGGCGAGTCTACGCCTAAAATTGGCGGGATATCGGCGTAAGGGATGAGTGGCTCTTGATTTTACCTGAAGTGTTGATAACATAGGAGATGCACCCTGAGCGAAGCCGAAGGGTTGTATTTTGATATGACATGGCGATCGCAATCTGGCTACATACCTAATGGTGCGATCGCTTTTAATTTGCTTAATATAGACGAAATTTAAACTTTATGTCAAGAGGCGAACGAGTTCGGTTGCGGATTAGGGAACTAGCTGCCAGGGAGAACTGGACGTTGCTGGATGTCGCTGAACGGTCTGGAGTACCCTATAGTACCATCAAAACCTACGCGCGATCGCCGGGAATGACGATGGTGGATATTGGGGCGCTGCTGAAGTTAGCACGGACATTTGATGTACTGATAGAGGATTTGTTTGAGATTGTGAAGGAGTAGGTCATTTGTCATTTGTTATACTCGCTTCCGAAAAGAAGCAAGTTACCTTTATGTAAGGATTTGAGGAATATTTTATTGATGAGCTTCACACCCGGAAACCGTAGGGGCGCACGTCTGTGCGCCCTTACACTGACGTGCTAGCAGCGCGAGTTCGGCTGATACTCTGGTGGTAAGCCCGGATTAAACATCACCACAAATTGGGCATTCGGCATCAGACGGCGAAGTATGCGAAGATGACCATCAGCATCGGAACGGCTACGATTCTGTGCTACAGTGACTCCTTGCATTTTGGGTAGTAGGCGAACCAGCACCCAAGGATAAAGGCGTTCTTTGTAAGGCATAATAAATGTGTCTCCATCTGAAATTGGAGCCAGAGCCAGTGCAAAAAGGTTGGTCGCCCCGAGGCACTGGCTTTCTGACCATCTGAAGTTATGCCTTCATACTACGGGCAAATTATGGTTAAGTCAATTTAACCATGAGGATTTTGGAATAAAACAGTAATGACGAGTGTGGGGGAAAAGCTTAAACGTCAACGTGAATCACTGCATCTGACGCAGCAGCAAGTCGCTGATCAATTGGGTGTGACGGTAACTACTGTGAAAAATTGGGAAGCTGGCAGACATATCCCAAAGCTATACCCCATCCAGACGAAAGCATTGTGTGATTTGCTCGATTTAACCTTAGACGAGCTGGCAGAGTATAGTTAATGATGCCCAAGAGTCAGACAGCAAACGTGAGTAACTGATTGGGAAAGGAATGTAGGTAAAGGCAAGACGCGATCGCTTGCTTGGTACTGAAGCTATTGTAAATGCATGATTAGGCGGTGCGTTACGCTGCGCTAACACACCCTACAGATAGAACAGATAGAGGCTGTGCGTCAGTCTTAAGGATAAAAGTCCAAGTCCGCTTTATGAAGCTTTCATGAAGAGGACTTCCTAGCTGTGCCAAAACGAGGTTATAAATTTAGCTTATTGAATGAAGTGATTGATGTAAACAACTGTCACTATTATTTAATAACTGGAGCAATATCTCAATAAAGCATTACTTTTTTTAGGAAAAACTTATCGGAATCTCAGACAAGCTGAGAGAGTCTTTAATTGAGGCAATCCCTTGACAGAGCTAATTTTACAGTCATTATAAGAATAATTTAATTTTAATATATGCTTAACATTAGTCAATGTTTACTTTTCGGTGAGCAATTAATTCCATAATTGTTTCTAAGAATTAACCATATAAAAACTTGATGAAGATGTAAAATTACTATTTTCTTTCTCCAGAGTCAAGAGTAAGATTACTTATAGTCAAGGCTGTGACTTCAACAAAAAACAGTCAATAGTTGTTTCCTATGAAAGGTATCCCTATTATGAACACGAAAAAAATTGCCACTCTGCTGGGTACAGTTACAGCAACCGTTTGCTTAATTTCTGCCATGGGACAAGCCGCTAATGCTAGTACCTTTTACAACGACTGGCATTATGCGATCGACCCGCCTAGTGATGGTGCAGATTCTGATGCTTATGGGGGAAATTTCTATGAGTTATACGGTATAGCTATCAAGCACGATGCTGAAGCTGATAAAGTTTATGTAGCGATTAACAGTAACTTCCCGGTGACAGGCGAATACCCCGATGAAGTTGATTATTATGGTTATGATGATTATGAATGGGGGGATTTTTTCTTTAATTTTTCAGATCTAAGTAGTCTCGATAATGCACAAGGTAGCTTGTTAGCTGTCCGCTTTGGAGAATATAATGAAAGTATTGATGGAACAGGTTACAGTGGAGTAGGAGTTTATAGTGGTGTCACGGCTACAACAGCCTATCACACTATATTTGACTCTTTAGAAGACTACAACGAGGCTGTTGATGGCAACGGCTCTATGGCTGATTTAGCTATCAATGATCTTTACTGGTTTGACGCACAAGGAAACGATCCAATCCTAAATGTAATTGGTAGCGGAAACTACGAAGAAGATAGTGGTTTCGAGTCTCTTAATGCCACAGAGTTGACAAATCTCGGACTTGACTTCGGTGGTGTATCGGAAACAACTGGTCGTGAAACTTTTGGATTTAGTTTCAACAAAGATTTGTTACCTAGTGAGCGCTATATTGCCCATGTCTTTGAAACTTGCGGCAATGATGGTGCTGCTATTGCCGTCCCCGAACCATCTACAATGGTAGGACTTTTTGGACTCGGCTTAACTGTCCTCGGTAGTCAGATCAGCAAGCGGCGCAAGGGAAATGGTGTTTCTCAGTAAATCTTCCAGAAAAGGAAAAAAATCACCTTGAGTCGAGATAAAAACGGGTTAGGCTGGAGAATCAGAAGTCTACCGTGAGAAAAAATAACCCACACCTAGCTAGTCACTTAATTTAATTCTGTCCAAAATTTAATCAGCGGAGATTTCAGTATTAAATGTCTAACCGTCAAACCCCCTTGCTTGACTAGGAAGGGGGTTATTAATAATCGACTAAACTACTCGCTTTTAATTCAGATATGCCAAAATCGATGATATGTATCATTAACTTTGAGCAATGACTTGGTCTTCTGGACAGAAGTTGCATGGCAACAATTATATTCTGGAAAAAGAATTAAAACGCGGACAATTTAGCGTTACCTATCTGGCGAGCGATCGCAAAAAACATCAATGGGTGGTTAAAACCCTGAGTGATCAGCTAATCCACGACTTCAACCAACCGGAAGTCGATCAAATTCAGGAAACCTTTTTGTGCGAAGCGGTAAAGCTGGTAAAATGCCGACATCCTCATCTGGTGCAAGTTATAGAACCATTGGTCGAAGGACATCAGGTTGGCATTGTCATGGAGTATCTGGATGGTGTCGATTTAGCCAGCCACGCCCAAAAGGGTTTACCAGAGTCAGAAGCGCTGCTTTATATTCAACAAATTGGCGAAGCGCTGAAAGTGATTCACGAAGCGGGGTTAATCCATCGAGATGTCAAACCCAGTAATATTCGATTACGCACCGATAAACAAGAAGCCGTGTTAATTGATTTTGGGTTAGCGCGAGGATGTGAGGATGCGTCAACCACGGTTGATACCCATACAGCCGATGGATTTGATGCCTTAGAGCTTTATAATGTGGACACTCCCCTAGGAGCTTATACGGATGTTTATTCATTAGCGGCAACGCTATACTTTTTAGTCACAGGAGAAATTCCGCCCAAGGCAATGGATCGCTGTATGTCGAAAGCGCGATTAATTCCACCAAAACAGATTAACGAACAAATTAGCGATCGCACTAATGAAGTGATCCTGATCGGGATGGCGCTACAAGTTGATGAACGCCCCCAAACCATACAGGAATGGCTGGATTTACTGGGATTACAGCGTCAAATCACTGGATCAGGACGCCAGAAGTCACCCATGATCTTAATCGGCGCAATCATCGCCGTCGTTGGTGTGTTAGGTTTAATTGCGGCTTGGTTCTTGTTCAAACCTACAGCCATCCCTCAACAACCCACACCCGTGCAAACGCCAGTCTCGTTAATTTATACGCCTGTCAGTAGCGTTTCCCCAATCACCTTTTGGTCAAACGGTTAACAGACACCCTCTGTCTTCGTCAGGGAGGATACCAAGTTCGCTTAAGTAACCCCCCTTCTCCCTTGGGTACTTTTTCTGTGGAACCTTCTGCCCTCTGCCTGATTATATTTTTTTAACCAGGGTTTATTTTTTTTACAAAAGCTGGACATTAGCACCATTACTGTCAAACTGAATAATATCTCTACGTTGGAGGAGAGTTGGCAGTGGAGTATGAAATTCGCTACAAGCCAGCCTTTGCCGCTATTTTCCTGACACTCAATCCCGGTGACAGAATCACGGCAGAAGCAGGTGCGATGACCAGTATGGATGGTAGACTCACCGTGAAGACGGAGTTTTCGGGTGGCTTTATCTCAGGCTTACTGAAAAAGTTCTTTGGCGGAGAATCGTTATTTGTTAATACATTTCATAATAAAACGCAACAACCCTTAACCCTAGTTCTTACCCAGTCCACCATTGGCGACATTGTTGGTGTGGACTTGCGCGGAAATTCCCTCTGTTTTCAACCCGGTGCTTATATTTGCCATACCTCTGGCGTCAAACTGGGTGTGCGGTGGGCGGGTTTGAAGAGTTTGTTTTCTGGAGAAGGATTGTTCAAACTTCAAGTGAGTGGTCAGGGTAAGGTATTCTTTGGTGCCTATGGTGGATTGACGAAAAAGCGGATTAATGGTGACTTTGTTGTTGATACGGGTCATTTAGTCGCCTATGAACCAACGATTCGCATGAATGTTGGTTTAGCGGGCGGTTTATTGGGTTCAATGACTTCTGGTGAAGGATTCATTAATCGACTTACGGGGACAGGAGAAATTTACATCCAGTCTCGCAGTATTAGTGGTTTAGTCAGCTATTTACAATCAAAAGTGCGTTAGTCAGTAGCCGGACAGGAGAAAATAGCACGGGACTAAGTTTTATAAACAAGTCTCAAACCTTTACGAATGACAAATGACAAATGACAAATGACAAATGACGAATAATGAATATTGAACTGTTGCATCAACCGGATAGTGCGATCGCGCGTGTTGTTCTGGACGCTAATGAAGAGTTAGTGGCACAAGCTGGCTGTATGATTGCCATGAATGGTTCTATTAATGCCAGTACCACATTACGCCAGGGAAAAGGTGGCGGTATTTTGGGCGGACTCAAACGCATGGTGGCGGGGGAATCGCTATTTTTAAGTGTGTTCCGTTCACCAATTGCGGAGGGAGAAGTCTTTCTCGCGCCTAAACTGATGGGTGATCTTCTCGTCTATGAGATGAAGGGTCAAGAGTTAGTGGTTCAGGCGACATCCTATTTGGCGAGTGAGTCAGGCGTTGATATTGATATCGGCTTTCAAGGGTTTAAATCTCTGTTTTCGGGTGAATCCATTTTTTGGTTGAGTCTTAGCGGTTATGGGGTTGTCTTGTTAACTTCATTTGGTGGGATTTATAAAATACCCGTCAATGGGGAATATGTTGTTGATACAGGTCATATTGTCGCCTTTGAAAAAAGTCTGAATTTTGATATTACCAAAGCCGGATCGAGTTGGCTGAGTGCCTTTTTGGGCGGAGAAGGGCTGGTTTGTCGATTTAAAGGACAAGGAAACGTCTATTGCCAAACTCACAATCCTGGTGCTTTTGGTTCTCAGGTTGGTTCTAAACTACCGCCGCAATGAGCGGGTTTAGGTTGAGTCTCGTCCCTTAAAAGCAAGTGGACTTAAATGGTGGGAAAAATAAATAAAGGATAAATCATCATGAGTCAGCAAATTTCTTATAAAATAGAGCATTCACCGTCTTATGCGTCTTTGGTTATTAACTTAAAAACCAATGAAACAGTTGTAGTTGAATCCGGCGCTATGGCGGCAATGGATACCTGTATTAAAATGAAGTCCAGGGCTAAGGGTGGTTTGATGAAAGGACTGGGGCGAATGGTAAGTGGTGAGTCCTTTTTTATCAGTGAGTTTACGGCTGAGGGCAAATCAGGACAATTGTATGTTTCACCTGGAGTCCCTGGAGATATTTGTCACTATTACTTGCAAGGGAATGGCTTAATGATTCAATCTTCTGGATTTGTCGCCGCCAGTCCCACGGTAGAGATAGATACCAAGTTTCAAGGGTTTAAAGGCTTCTTTAGTGGCGAATCTTTGTTTTTAATTCGGGTAACTGGAGTCGGGGATGTTTGGTTTAGTTCCTATGGGGCGATTGTGGAAATTCCTGTGGCTGGGGATTATGTGGTAGATACCAGTTATATTGTGGCATTTGAAGATACGTTGAATTATAACGTAGAAATGCTGGGCGGGTTATCGTTTCGTGGATTACGAACGGGGATTTTGGGGGGTGAAGGATTAGTTTGTCGGTTTAATGGAGAAGGGCGGTTATGGGTGCAGTCGAGAGAACTCTATAGTTTAATTAATTTCTTAAATCCCTTCCGCCCGACGAAGAGTAATAATTAGTATGTAGTAAGCGCTTTAGCGCTTCTAGGCACTAAAGTGCCGACTACGTACATACATAGGTACAAAAATAGTATGTAGTAAGCGCTTCAGCGCTTTGAGGCACTAAAGTGCCGACTACATACGTACATACATACATACATACGAGCCAGAATATTATGTATGAATATCGCCGACTAACTCCCATACAACAAGCTGAATTAGTTCAGCAACGCTTGTCTCGTGGTTATCCACCTCACGCGCCTCCCCATGTTGTGACTGACAAGGAATTTTATCTCTTAACAGCAGCTTGTTATGAACACAAGTGCCATGTTAAGGATGAATGTCGCCGCCAAGAGTTACTCAATTTGCTATTTGATGCGTTCGTAACGGCTGGGATGGAAATCCGCGCCTGGGTTGTTCTGCCAAATCACTATCATCTCCTGGTACATCTGACTAATTTTGATGAGTTGAGTCGCTTATTTCGCTTAGTACATGGTCGTACTTCTTATCAATGGAATCGGGATGATAATGTCACCCGTCGTAAGGTTTGGTATCGTTATAGCGATCGCGCTATTCGATCAGAACGACATTATTTTGCTGCTTTAAACTATCTCCATTACAATCCAGTTAAACATGGCTGGAGCCAATCTCCTTATGATTGGCGTGAAAGTAGCGTTCATTGGTATTTGGAAAATTTCGGACGCCAGTGGTTGAGAGATGCGTGGATTGAATATCCTGTGCGTGATTACGGTAAAGATTGGGATGATTTTGAGGAAGATGGTCATTATTAGAGCGCTAAAGCGCTCACTACGAACGAATTTTCTATGTCTAATGCTCCAACAAATCGCAATCCGCCGCCGAGTAATCGCCAACTCCTAATTTTATTGGGGTTATTTATCGGGTTTATTGTGGCTATTTTCTGGCTGTTGAATCTGCTGGTGAATGGTTTAATTGGGATGATTCCGCCGAGTGTGGAGCAAAAATTGGGGGCGGTAATTGTGCCAGTTTACGAGAAACAAGCTAAACCGTCTCCAACTCAAGATACTCTGAACCAATTATTAGATCGTTTGGAACAGGAACTTCCCCCTGAACAACAAAAAGCGCGGGATTATCAGGTGCTGTATTTGCCAGAGTCTACGGTGAATGCGATCGCGTTACCGGGAGATGCTATTGTTATTTATCAGGGTTTACTGGAACAAGCAGAGTCTGAGAATGAATTGATGATGGTTTTAGCCCATGAATTGGGTCATTTTGCTCACCGGGATCACCTTCGGGGTTTGGGACGAGTTTTGGTGGTACGGGTAGCCTTAGCCTATTTCCTCGGAGATGCAGGAGCCTTACAATCAGCGGCTTCGGGGGCGGTGGAAGCCATTGCGCGATCGCAGTATTCTCAGTCTCAGGAACAGGAAGCGGATGCGTTTGGTTTAATGTTATTAGATGACACTTACGGTCATGTCGCCGGAGCTACAGACTTTTTTGAACGAATGAGTGAGAAATCCGGAGCCAATTTTGCCTTCCTGTCAACCCATCCTGCACCCAAAAAACGGGTGAAAGAGTTGGAACGTTTGATTGAAAAGCAAGGGTATGAAATCGGGACGCGATCGCCTTTACCAAAAACCTTGAAATGAACGATAAGTAGTGTCGTGGCACACCTAAAATGGTAGATTATAATTGTAGGGGCGCAAGCCTTGCGCCCGGTTTAACCCTGAGCGAAGTCGAAGGGTTAAACGTCAAATCTATCCCACAATTTTAGCTGTGTCAGTCCAGTAGTCGAACAAAATTAAAGTTGATGGTTTAGATTATAAAGGAACAGGGAACAGATATTGTTCGCGTTTATACTCTTTAATTCAAAGTACATCAATTTGAATAAATACCTGCACGACTCACAGCATAATCAGATAACATTGGTGCATCAGATCCAACACAAGCGGCAAATTCCTCCGCTAACTGATCGGCGATGAACTCAAACTCATCATTTGATGGTGATGGTTCAGATGCTTGCTTTAGCAACCTTTCCACTGTGGGAGAAAAAGCTTCAGCTAATAATTGGCGCATCTCTGTAGCGTCATGATGGACAAGGCTTTCCCTTAGTTTCGCTTCCACTTCGGATGAAAGTTCAAGTGTAATTCTAATCATATTTTATGTCAGGTAGGTAAGGCGTACCAGATTTCATTTTAACGGATCAAATTAATTGAGCCAAATGTTTCAGGATACTTAAGACACGATACAACTCATTCTCCCGTCGGCGCAGCACAAATTCATCCGATAAAGCGTACTGAGGGGTTTCTCCGTGAACCAATTTGGCAAACAGGAAATGACCCCCATTCGTTAACAGACCAAATACAGGTTTTTCCGGATTAGGTGTTCCTAGCATATAAGCCAAGAGTTGAGCCATTCCTGCTTCTAAACTAATTCCTGCCCGTTTCGTTTCAATTACCATTAACCAAAACTGCTCTTTTAAGACTAAAACATCAATGCGTCCTTCGATAATTAAGCCATCTTCATCGTTTAAAGCAATGGTGATTGATTTTTCGGGTTTTACAGTAAACGGCGATAGATAAAATCCAGCGATGAATAGCAAGGGATGAAGAACCGCCATCCTGATCGCATTTTCGGCGAATGGCGGTTTCTTGAGTAAATTCAGATATCCGGCTTTCAGTCTATCTAATGATTCTTTTTCCCATGCGCCAATCTCTGGTAAGTTATCTTGCCATTCCCGAAAAAATTGATCATCGACAATTTCTTGTAAACCAAAACTCGATTCTAATTCATCGATTTGGATAGTGGAAGCCTGAACAGTTTGAGTCATTGGTGCCGCTCTTGACTTGTCCTAGCGGTTGCCTAAGATATAAGTAGAATAACTTAATTTGATAATCTTAGAGCAACGTATCGGGAAAAATTAGGCAAGATAAAAAGAGTAGCCGCTAACAGCAAGACTCTATGAAACCACTCACAGGTCCGCGCACACCCCGATATCTGAGAATTTTCCGGATTATCAAGCTGATTTTTCGCCCCTTGGACTACCTAGATAATTATGCTCAACGGTATGGAGACATGTTCAAAATTGGCGGGGATAACGCTCCTCCCTTTGTCTATGTGAGCAATCCCCAGGCGATTAAAGAGATTTTTACGGCTGATCCAGAGTTATTTGAATCGGGTCGAGGAAATGGGGTTTTGCGCTATTTAGTCGGGGATAACTCACTGCTGATGTTAGATGGTGAACCCCATCAGCGCCAACGCCGCCTGCTGATGCCTCCCTTTCATGGCGATCGCTTGCGAGAGTATGGTCAGCTTATTTGTGATATTACGGAAAGGGTAACCGCAGAATGGACAGTGGGTCAACCGTTGATCATCCGTACCTATACGCAAGAGATTACCCTGCGGGTGATTTTACAAGCCGTGTTTGGCTTGAATCAGGGAGAACGTTACACCCAACTGAGACAACTGCTGAGTACCCTTCTGGCATCCTTTGATTCTCCCCTCAGTTCCACTCTGCTCTTTTTCCCTTGGTTGCGACAGGATTGGGGTGCGTGGAGTCCCTGGGGGCGTTTTTTGCAGTTAAAGCAGCAGATCAAACAGTTGGTTTTTGATGAGATTCGCGAACGTCGGGAGCAAGGGGATGAGTCACGAACCGATATTTTAACATTACTCCTATCGGCACGAGATGAAGCAGGTGAGCCGATGACGGATGAGGAATTACATGATCAGTTAATGACACTTCTAATTGCGGGTCATGAAACCACGGCGTCTGCATTGGTTTGGGCATTGTATTGGATTCATTATCTGCCAGACGTGCGTCAAAAGCTGCTTGAGGAATTAGAAACCTTGGATGCAGAGGGTGATCCAATGGCAATATCTCGGCTTCCCTATCTGACAGCCGTCTGTCAAGAAACCCTGCGAATTTATCCCATTGCTCCGAGTACCTTCATTCGGATTCCCAAATCACCCATAGAAATCATGGGATATCAATTTGAAGCGGGTACAGCGTTAATGCCTTCTATTTATTTAGTTCATCATCGGGAGGATATCTATCCCCAACCCAAGCAATTTAAACCAGAACGTTTTCTAGAACGGCAATATTCCCCTTACGAATATTTTCCCTTTGGTGGCGGGAACCGTCGCTGTATTGGTTCAGCATTGGCACTGTTGGAAATGAAGCTGGTACTGGCGACTATTTTGTCACAGTTTGAACTGGCATTAACCGATAATCGTCCGGTGAAGCCGATGCGTCGCGGTTTAACGATCGCGCCTCCTGGCAACCTGCGAATGGTTCCCAAGCAGCGTCGGAAACAGAAAGCCCCTGTGATGGTGTAATCCAATCTGTTGCCAATTCCCTGCTGAATTGAGCAATGGTTCAATTAACCTATTGGTAATAATTGGGGGTTAGTCGAAGAATTGACTTCTGTTAACTTAGCTTGAGCCAATTCTAAATCGTAAGGGAACGGTGGTTTGATTGGCTGATAATCCCGTTCATGGGGTGTACCATGACGCAAGACAGCATTCACTACCACACAAGTTTCGGAACTGAGATTAATTGCACCATGAAGAATCCCGGCGGGGACTTTTACGACTGTTGGCTGAGCGTCAATTAAAGGAATATAATCATACTGACGATTTCTTAGCACCACTAAGACAAAAGTTCCCCGCACAACTAAAAGTTGATCGGTTTGAAATCGGTGAACAAATAGATCTTCCACGGTAGCAGGTGGAATCTGCACCAGTATGGTTTCGTGACTCGATTGGGGAGTGTAAAAATCGACTGTTCCGCCTTTGACCGATTCCAAGGGACGAACTTCGATGTTGTTGATTAAGCCCATGACTACTATCCCTCTTTATTTATCTCTATTGTTAATATAGAGGGTAACTATGTTAATTTTTGTGGCTAAATTGACAAAATGCGCTAATTCATGATAATCGGGGTTTGGGTCTTACGCGATCGCACAAGCTGGCTTTACCGTTGCACCATCATCTGTAGGTGACGCTATAGCCCTCATCCTCAGTCCCTCTCCCAAGCCAGCCCTCACCCCCAGCCCCTCTCCCAAGCTTGGGAGAGGGGAGCAAGAGGGGAGCAAGAGGGGAGCAAGAGGGGAGCAAGAGGGGAGCAAGAGAGCGCCACTAGGAACATGCCTATTACCTGGACTTCGGAACAAATCCTCGCACTCGCCCCCGATGCTAAGTCTGCCCAAAATGGTCAAGGCTTGGCACGTTTATCGAAATGGCAAGAATTGGGACAAAATCAGGAGGCGGTGTGGGGAGAGTGTAAAGGAAGTGGAAATAACCCCTATCAAACCCAAATCGATTTAGGTGAAACAGCGTTTAAATGCAGTTGTCCGAGTCGTAAATTTCCCTGCAAACATGGACTCGGACTCCTTTTACTCTTCGCCAATCAACCCGATAGTTTTAACCAAAATCAATCCCCTGATTGGGTAAACGATTGGATTAACACTCGCCGTCAAAAACAGGCGAAAAAGGTAGAAAAATCAGAAAACGTTGCTGATCCCGTGGCTAAAGCCAAACGCGCCGCCAAACGGGAGGAAAATGTTACCGCCGGGGTGCAAGAATTAGACCGTTGGTTGCGTGATTTAGTCCGTCAGGGATTAGCCAACTTACCGGAAAAAGACTATAGTTTTTGGGATACGGTAGCCGCCCGAATGATTGATGCTCAAGCCCCAGGATTGGCGCGTCAGTTACAGGAGATGTCGGGGATTCCGTATACGGGGGTGGGTTGGCAAGAACGCCTCTTGGCACGGTTGGGACGCTTGTATTTGTTACTTCAAGGATTTCAACGCCTAGAAAAATTACCCCCAGACAGGCAAGCCGATATCCGCACGGCGATTGGTTGGGGACAAAAAGAAGAAACCGCTACCTCGATGATCCGCGATCGCTGGTTAATTTTAGGACAGTGTATCGAAGACCAGGATAACCTGAAAGCGCAACGGATATGGTTACAAGGACAACAGACGCATCGATTTGCCCTAATCCTGACGTTTGCCCATCATTCTCAACCCCTAGACACCAGTCTCATTCCCGGTAGTCTCCTCGACGCCGATTTGGGATTCTTTGCCAGCGCTTATCCGTTGCGGGCAATTGTCAAAACCCGTCATGCCCCAGCCATACCATTTACAGAAATGGAAGGGGAAAGCGCGATCGCAACCGCTCTAAATCAATACACAAATGGGTTAGCTTGTCAACCCTGGTTAGACCAATTTCCCCTCAGCTTACAAGGAGTTATTCCCCAGAAGTATAACCAAGGATGGGCATTGCGCGACGGTGACAATCACCTATTACGCCTCACCCCCAAATTTACAGAGAATTGGCAGTTATTTGCCCTGAGTGGGGGACATCCCATCACCGTGTTTGGCGAATGGAATGGGGATGACTTTTTTCCCTTAAGTGCTTTTTCCCAACATCAGTTTATTGCCTTTCGATAACGTTCGTAGTAGGGAACCTTAGCCTTATCTTTTGTTAGGTTTACTGGCTTCAACCTAACCGAAAAGCTAACTATTATTTACCCGGCAAAGCTTGAAGATTTCGACAGAAAAGAGTAGTGGTGGGATAGTCAATTCCTAGCTGTGCTTACTTTTCACAGTATTGGCGTGGCACACCTTATTTGCTGGATTAGAATTGTAGGGGCGCATGGCGTGCGCCCGATTTCACCGCCAAATCTATCCCACAATTTTAGCTGTGTCAGTCCAGTATTGGCGTGGCACACATTATTTGCTGGATTAGAACGGGAGACCCGAAACCGTAGGGGCGCATGGCGTGCGCCCGATTTCACCGCCAAATCTATCCCACAATTTTAGCTGTGTCAGTCCAGTATTGGCGTGGCACACCTTATTTGCTGGATTAGAACGGGAGACCCGAAACCGTAGGGGCGCAAAGACTTGCGCCCGATTCAATGGTCAAATCTAATCCACAATTTTAGCTGTGTTAATCCAGTATTGGCGTGGCACACCTTATTTGCTGGATTAGAACGGGAGACCCGAAACCGTAGGGGCGCATGGCGTGCGCCCGATTTCACCGCCAAATCTATCCCACAACTTTAGCTGTGTTAGTCCAGTATTGGCGTGGCACACCTTATTTGCTGGATTAGAACGGGAGACCCGAAACCGTAGGGGCGCATGGCGTGCGCCCGATTCAATAGTCAAATCTATCCCACAATTTTGGCTGTGTTAGTCCAGTATTGGCGTGGCACACCTTATTTACTGGATTAGAACGGGAGACCCGAAACCGTAGGGACGCAAAGACTTGCGCCCGATTCAATAGTCAAGCGGACGAAAGTTGGTGTGGTTCCGCGATTTTAATCGCCGTGGTAAATTGTTGCAACTTAAAATCGATTTAGCATCCTATCTTCGGTAAAGCCTCAATGAGTCTCTGGCAAGACGTAATCACCACCGCCTTAGTTGGCACCGAGAGACGGACTCTCACCCTGACTCCAGCCACTAACCCACTCGGTCAACTTTTATCCCAACTGAATCCAACTGACCCAGAAGCCACATTACTCAGCGCGGCTGGGGCAATTTCTCTCTATCACCGCGCCGGACAACGCCCAATTACCGATAACCAACCCCTACCTCAACCCTGTCCACCTGAGGATAAACCCCCCTGTAGCCCCCGCGCCGCCCACTATCTGAAATTGATGCTACAAAAAGACCGGGTAAAACTCTTACCGGAATGGTTAACCGCCACCGCTACCGCCGGATACCGTGTTCCAGACTATTGTTTACCAGAGTTACTCGAAATTGGACGCACCTCACCCCAGTTACGCCCCGCAATTCTCCCAGTTTTAGGTCAACGGGGACGGTGGTTAGCCGCCCATAATCCGGATTGGAATTATGTGGGAGAGGAGGATATCGAACAAACGTGGACAACTGGAAGTTTAGACGCCCGCAGACTTCTATTACACCATCTACGGCATGAACATCCCGCCTCAGCACGGGAGCGACTTGTAACTGTGTGGCAACAAAAATCATCAGATGCCAGAATCGCCTTGTTAGACACCCTGCAAATTGGCTTAAACCTGGAGGATGAGCCATTTTTAGAGATGGCACTAGATGACCGTCGTCAAGAGGTGCGACGCCAAGCGGCTAATTTATTAGCACAGTTACCGGAATCAAGTTTATGTCAGCGGATGAAGCAACGCATCCAATCAGCAATCACATTTCGGCGCAAGCGTAACCGTTTGCATCTGGATTTTATCCTCCCGGATAATCATGACCAAGAGATAACTAGAGATGGGATTGATAGCAAACAGCCACCTCAGTTATTAGGCAATAAAGCCTGGATGATTTTGCAAATCGTCGCCGCGACTCCCCTTTCTCTGTGGTCAGAACTCCAGGAAGAATCCCCGACTGAATGGATACAAGCGGCGAAGCGGAGTGAATGGGATCATTCCTTGGTTGAAGGTTGGGCGGTAGCGGCGATGCGACAACAGAATCCGGACTGGGCAGAGAGTTTACTGTCGTTCCATAGTACATTTAAGGGCTATTTGATCCCGCAAGGTCAATTAATTTCTGGATTGATTAATGTTCTCTATTCTGAACAACGGGATAGTTTTTTCCTGAATTTATTCCCATCCAGTAAGGTTCCCTTTAATAGCCAACATCCGGCGTTTAGTTTATTAACCCATTGCCACGTTCCTTGGAGTATAGAACTAACCGAGATTGTTTTAGACGGTGTGCGCCGCTATCTGGCGAAGACGGATAATCCTTACGATTGGTCGCTGTCTACTGGACTAAAAGAGTTTGCCTATTTTATGAGTCCTAATATTGTCCCCGAACTTTCGACCCGTTTCAGCCATATTGTACCCGAACGGTTAGCTTTAGCCTCCTATTGGACAGAAATTATCGACGAAGTATTGGCAATTTTGAGTTTACGCTATGAAATGGGCAGAGAAATTTAAGCGTCAACGGTTTCTTGCTTTAAGTAGTCGGACAAAAGAAAACGGCACGCTCCGGAGCCAGTGCAAGTAAATCACCCTCAAACCCTTACTGTTCCCTGTTACACACCGAGCGTGTTACCGAGCGGAGTCGAGGTAAGTCAAGGTGTTCCCTAATCTCAACCGTTAACTTTACTTTTGTCCGACTACTTATTGGTTTATATCTGCCAATAAAGTTAATAAATCTTCCCAATTATTCAACTCAAACATAGCATCGCTTAACTCTTCTAAAGCTGACAAAGACAAACCTTCTACTAAGCTATTGAGTTCCGCTGTATTGTCTGGAAATCGCTTGTTCAGCAGACGCAGGACTAAAGCGCGTGCTTCTGTAATGCGACCTTCTTGACGACCTTCTTGACGACCGAGAGCAACCGCTCCTTGCTGATCATAAATAAACATTTCTCGACGCTCCAAATCTTCTAGTTCTTCGAGGGTTAGGTTAGCTTGATTGGCAATTTCAAAGGCGCGGTGAAGTTCCGGAATATCATCCATATTTGTGGGAACTTGATCGAGCGATCGCGCTGATTTGATAAAGTAAATCCATTTATCAGTAATCGTTTCTAGTTCTTCAATATCTTTGGTAAACTTGGGTAATTCAACAAAAATCAGTTCAATATCGTTTTCGGTATAAACATAGCCATCGGATACTTCTCGATAAACGAAGCGGGAAGCAAATTGATGGCGACCAGGGAACATCTCAAAATCAGTCAAAGTTAGCGCAATGACTGGTTTGAGCATTCGGTAGCCTTCTCCTTTTTGCAGTTGAAAGGCATAGGTCTTGGCGGCGTTGAACAAGACTCTCTTCCCAAAGGATTGCACATTCAGCACTTGCATTTCAATGATCACCAGTGTGCCGTTTTTCAGTTGAGCTTTGACATCAAGGTAAGTATCTTTTAATCCTTCAACTTTCGGTGGTAAGTTGGGATTGATGAGTTCTAAATCTTCAATGGTAGCGTTACCGTCATAAATCAAGGCATTGAGAAAACTAATCAGAATGTCTTTGCTTTCAGCGGAACCAAAGATTTTCTTAAAGGCGTAATCAGTTTTGGGATTAATAAATCTCATCGTTTTGCTCAAAACATGAGGGTTGAACCATTATACACTAAAAACTAAACTTATCTAATCCTTCATATTTGCTTGTTCAAAGCTGGCATTCGCTTCCTCTTCTCGTCCTAAATTCCGTAACGCTAAACCCCGATTATTCCAGGCTTCCGGGTAATCTGGGTTTAATTCTAATGCCTGATCAAAGGATAGAATCGCTTCCTCTTCTCGTCCTAAATTCCGTAACGCTAACCCGCGATTGTTCCAGGCTTGGGCATAATCGGGGTTTAATTCAATCGCTTGTTCAAAACAAACCATTGCTTCTTCATACCGCCCTAAATTATCCAAGGCTAATCCGCGATTATTCCAGGTTTCTGGGTCATCTGGCTGATTGTCTAAGGCGTTGCTGAAACTGATTAACGCCTCTTCGTAACGTCCTAACTGGATTAGGGTAACTCCGTGATGATTCCAGGTTTGGGCATCATCGGATTGTAGGGCTAAGGCTTGATCATAACTCTCTAAGGCGTCTTGGTAACGTCCTAACCTCTCTAAGGCAATCCCTCGATTTGCCGAAGCTTCGGCAAAATTGGGTTGAATAGCTAGGGCTTGATCATAACTGGCGATCGCAGCGTCCCAGCGCCCTTCTTGTAATAATAAATTGCCTCGGTTTACCCAGGCGGGATACAAATTCGGTTGAAGTTCTAGGGCGTTATCAAAGGTGGTAATGGCGGCGTCTGGGCGGTCTAAATGCATGAGGAGTAACCCTTTATTATACCACGCCTGGAAGTAATCTGGATTGAGGGTAATTGCCCGATCAAAACTGTTAATCGCATCCTCTAAGCGTTCCAACTGACACAGAACCGTTCCCCGATGTTTCCAAGCCTCCGGGTGTTCCGGGTACAATTCAACCACTCGATCCAAACAAGCGATCGCCTCTTGGGGACGTTGTAATTGCATCAAGGCGATACCTTGAATAGACCAAGCCTCGACATAGGCGGGTTGAAGGGTTGTCGCTTGTTGACAACTGGCGATCGCGTCTTCCAAATGCCCTAATTGAAATAATAAATGACCCCGATACAACCAGGCTTGGGCATAATCAGGTTTCAACGTTGTCGCTTTATCCAAACAGGCGATCGCGGCGTTGGGTTGTTCTCCCTGCATTAGCGCTAATCCCTGCATGTACCACGCCTCGGCATAATCGGGATTAAAATAGGTGGCATTCTGGCAACTCGAAACCGCTTCCCGATACCGTCCCAAATTATATAATGCACTGCCCCGATTGCCCCAAGTGGCAGAATCATCGGGTTTAAGCTGCAATGCTTGGTCATAAGACGCGATCGCATCCTCTAAACGTCCTAAACTAAACAAGGCATTACCGCGATGAAACCAGGCTTCTGGGTAATTGGGTTGTAGTTTAGTTGCCTTTTCGCAGCTTGTCACGGCTTCGGTATAGCGAGTTAAATGAAACAAAACCAATCCCCGATTATTCCATGCTTCTGGGGCATCAGGTTGTAAGGTAACGGCTTTTTCATAACTCGCTAAAGCATCGTCTAACCGTTCCAACCGATAAAATGTATTCCCTTGCTGAAACCACACCTCGTAATCATTGGGCTGTAGTGAAACCGCTTGTTGCCAACTTTCTAATGCTTCAGTATAACGGTTTAAATTAAACAGAATCCAGCCTTTATGTTTCCAAGCCTCCAGATAGTCATGATTTAAGCTTGTGGCTTGATCAAAGCTTGCTAATGCTTCCTCTTTGCGTCCCCCATTCATCAACACCAACCCTTGCATATACCAAGCTTGCACATAATCCGGTTGGCAGTGAGTCGCCTGTTGACAACTGGCTAACGCTTCTTCATACTGCCCCAAATTATACAGCGCACTTGCCCGATTTCCCCAAGCTACTGCCAAATCAGGATTAAATTGCGTCGCTTGGTCATAACTCGCTAAAGCGTCTTCTAGGCGTCCTAATTTAAATAGAATATTTCCCTGATTAAACCAGGCTTCTGAGTAATCCGGTTTCAAGGTAATCGCTTTCTCATAGTTCGTCAACGCCGCGTCGAACCATCCCAGATGAAAACAAGTATTCCCCCAATGGAACCAAATTTCTGGCATATTGGGGTGGAATTGGGCAGCCTGCTCAAAACTCGCGATCGCTTCCCCGTAGCGCCCAATCCTAAAGTATTCAATTCCCTGTTGCAACCACTGATTGGCTAAATAGTCATTTGTCATTTGTCATTTGTCTTATGTCATTTGTCTTATGTCATTTCTTACCTGATTGGTTGCCCCATTCTCAGATTTTCTTATATCTTAAAACTCGGTCAGGGCGGGTTTTGCACAAACATTACCATCCATAGCCACGCATAAAGTCCCTAAACCCGCCCCTACAAACCAGGTTCCCTTAAAGGTCGTGAAGGGTCAACACTCAACATTTTTCCTAACGGCGATCGCGAAACAGAAAAATAAAGGCAATCACTACAGCGATGACGCCTGTGCTAATACTTCCCCAAAATACCGGGGTGAACAAGAATGGCGTCTCTTTCGCTGGGGGCAGTTGTTCAACCAAAACTGTCGCGGCGATACTGCTGACAATCAATCCGATACCAATTAACGCGACGGTTGTATTCAGCGTGCGATTGCTTTTGGTTTGTTCAATACCACTCACACTACCAATCGTGCGAATTAAATTTTCCATCAATGGTAATCCGGGACGAAATGTCGCGCTATCTGTAGCAACTTGTTGCAGATATTTTTCATTCGCTACTTCACTAAAATGGATCAAAAACTTTAAATAGCTGCTTGTTTCGCGTTCCAGCTTTTGAATTCGCTTTTGATAATTTTCCAAATTTCCCTGAATCGTGGTCATATAATAGTCTAAATCATTTAAATTCATGGCATAATCGGATAACGTGGGTAAGGTTTGGATTAACGTTGATTGCAGTTCTTTTAAGTTCAAGCCTTGAGCCGGAATTGGATTAGGCAAGGTACGAACACTGGCAACTAAACTTCTAATTTCATAAGACTGAAGTTTTAATTCTTGGGTACGGCAGCGACTTTGCCAGTATGCCCAAATAATTTTATGGCGATAGCTAAATAAACGGATTAAATCCAAGTGAATATCATACATACTTTGGCGAATTTCCGTGACTTTCTTGCCAGCGGGAAACATGCAAATTATCAGATGATAGTTTTCTTGGCTAAACGACTCCCAGTCTTGCTGCCAATTATCGGGAGAATGCCAATATTCAAATACCCTTGCCCCCAACAATCGTCCTTGTTCTCTAAATTCAGGAGTCCATTTAGAATTGGGCGTGAGCTGTTTATAACAGCCTTTAGCTAGTTCTTTGGGGTCTTGATTACTATCAGCAATCTGTACAGACACTAGCCACGTTTGACCAATTGTGCCTTGCTGGGTGGGGAGCAGTTCCCAGGTATCCACCTGCTGATTAATGTGAGAAGCAATAATTTTTTTTAGCTTACTTAAAGTTTCAATCCGTTGGGTCGAATCATTCGGTTGTTTCGTTTCTGGGTCTTTATAGTCCCCCGAACAATTGACTTGCAGGGCGTAAGCATCTCCGAGTTGCAGCGCCCGATAGTATCCATCTAATGGAGATTCAAATGCCTTAACCAAGAGTTGAACATAATCCGCTTCCGGATTTTCTAGGGCTGCTAATTGGTTGAGTTTATCTTCGTCTAAGTTGGGATCGATTTTTTGCCAAAATTGTTGGCGGTAGTGATGGATTTCAGGGAGAGAGTGACCGAAACTCTCGCGCAGGTCATATAAGAATAGATCGACGGTAGGATAGATTAGCTGAGTCGGTTTGTTCATCATTGATGACCGTGGGAACGGGGGTGAGGGAGATGGGGAAGCAGGGGGAGCAGGGGGAGCAGGGGTTGTAGAGACGTGCCATGGCACGTCTGGGAGCAGGGGGAGCAGGGGAAGCAGGGGGAGCAGATGAAGTCGGCGACAGTTTTTACCAAATGTAACGGATTGCAAAGTATAATGAAATCCAGAGTACACCGACAAGCACCTAACTAAAGAGTATTACTATCAGATGCGAGTTGCGATCGCTGGAGCGGGTTTAGCTGGACTTTCCTGTGCCAAATATCTCACGGATGCAGGTCACACCCCCATTGTTTTAGAACGTCGGGACGTTCTCGGCGGAAAAGTTGCCGCTTGGCAAGACGAAGACGGAGACTGGTATGAAACCGGGTTACATATCTTCTTTGGTGCCTATCCCAATATGCTACAGCTCTTTAAGGAGCTAGAGATTGAGGATCGGCTACAGTGGAAAGACCACACCATGATTTTCAATCAGCCAGAGAAACCCGGCACCTACTCTCGGTTTGATTTCCCGGATTTACCGGCACCGATTAACGGAATTATTGCGATTCTGCGGAATAACGATATGCTGACCTGGTCGGAGAAGATCCGGTTTGGCTTGGGTTTGATTCCCGCCATTATTAATGGTCAGAAGTATGTTGAACAGATGGATCAATATTCCTTCTCCGAGTGGTTACAGCGTCAAACTATACCGCCACGGGTAGAAAAGCAAGTCTTTATCGCCATGGCGAAAGCGCTGAATTTTATCAACCCCGATGAAATTTCGGCAACGGTGGTGTTGACGGCGCTGAATCGCTTTCTCCAGGAAAAGAATGGCTCGAAAATGGCATTCCTGGATGGTTCCCCAACGGAGCGCCTCTGTCAACCCTTGGTAGACTATATTACCGCCAGGGGTGGGGAGGTACGATTAAATGTTCCGGTGAAGGAATTTTTACTCAATCCGGATCAGACGGTACAAGGATTTTTGATTCGGGGTGAAAATGGGGACGAAGTGCTGACGGCGGATGCTTATGTCTCGGCAATGCCCGTTGATCCCTTAAAATTAATCATGCCTCACCCTTGGCGGGAGATGGAATTTTTCAATAAGCTAGAAGGGTTAGAAGGGGTTCCGGTGATTAACCTGCATTTGTGGTTTGACCGGAAATTAACGGATATTGACCATCTCCTGTTTTCGCGATCGCCCCTTTTGTCAGTATATGCTGACATGAGCAATACCTGTCGGGAATACGCTAACCCTGACCGTTCGATGTTGGAGTTAGTTCTCGCCCCAGCTAAAGATTGGATTGGTAAATCCGATCAGGATATTGTGGCGGCGACGATGGAAGAACTCAAGAAACTCTTCCCTAAACATTTTGATAGTGATAGCCCTGCCCAGTTGCTCAAGTATCACATTGTCAAAACTCCACGTTCGGTTTACAAAGCCATTCCGGGACGACAAGCCCATCGTCCCTCCCAAGAAACACCCATCCCCAATTTTTACTTGACTGGCGATTACACCATGCAACGTTACCTTGCCAGTATGGAGGGTGCCGTACTTTCTGGTAAGCTGACATCGCAGGTGATTGTCAGGCGTCATGAATCAGGAGGCTCAAGTCAACGGGTGTTTAAACAGGTGGACAGTAAAGAGGTTGTCGGGGCAGGTTAAGAGAAAAACTCATTATCCTCACCCCACTATCCGTCTTTACCGTAACTATCCCAGCTAAAGCCCTGGAACTAAAATCGGCGAGAAGCTGTTTTTTGTCTGTGGGCTGGAAGCTGGCGTTCCGTTGAACTGGGTTCCAAGACTGACCCGCTAAACTTTAGCGTACTTGAGCTTGGGTTCTGGGAAACGTGTTTCTCGACTATAGGAGTCAGTACCATTCTTTTGACTTCTTTTGACGGTTAACTGCTATGACTTAATCCAGGATCTACTCCTTCGCCCCTAACCGAATTACCTGCAACGAATGCTTCAATTGCCTAAATCTCCGCCCATGAGAAAGCTGGTTCCTGAATCTGAGGCTTATGAAATCTGTCGTCAGATTACAGCAAAATACGCTAAGACGTTTTATCTGGCTACCTTACTGATGCCAGAACAAAAGCGGCGTGCGATATGGGCAATCTACTTCTGGTGTCGGCGAACCGATGAACTGGTGGATGGTCCCCAAGCCCGTTTAACCACACCGGAAACCTTGGATCGCTGGGAACAGCAGTTAGAATCTGTTTTCGCGGGACAGCCAATCGAGGACGCGGATGTAGCGTTAGTGGATACGTTGCAACGGTTCCCGATGGATATTCAACCGTTTCGGGATATGATTGCCGGTCAACGGATGGACTTATATCGCAGCCGTTATGAAACCTTTGAAGAACTTCAGCTGTACTGCTATCGTGTGGCGGGTACGGTGGGGTTAATGACCAGTCCGGTGCTAGGATTTGATTTGGATTGGAGTCAAACGCCCTGGAATAGTAAATTTGACACGAATCCGGTAGAGGAAGCGATCGCGTTGGGGATTGCCAAGCAGTTAACCAATATCCTCCGCGATGTTGGCGAAGATGCCCAACGGGGTCGAATTTATTTGCCATTAGATGAATTGGCGCTATTTAATTATACCGAAGAAGACTTATTTAAGGGAGTTGTGGACGAGCGCTGGCAGGAATTAATGCGCTTCCAAATTCAACGGGCGCGTAAGTTTTATACTTACGCAGAAAAGGGTATTGGGGCGCTGAGTCGGGATGCGCGTTGGCCCGTCTGGGCGGCTACGATGCTGTATCAAGGGATTTTAGATGTCATTGAGCGTAATAATTATGATGTATTTACGCAACGGGCTTATGTGTCTAAGGGGCGAAAGTTGCTTTATTTACCAGTAGCGTGGTTAAGGGCGCAGGCGCTTTAATTGTTTGTCATTTGTCATTGGTCATTGGTCATTTGTTTTTGAACATTACTGGTAGGGGCGCACCGACGTGCGCCCAGAACACTATCTTCATGTTTATCCAATTAAGCACGAATTGGCTTCTGTGCAAAACACCAATTTGTAATCTCCTGTCCTAGATTCTCCCATTGCGAACGTAACGATGGCTCCGAACGTAACGATGGCTCAACCATCTTGGCAACTTCATGTAGCGACTTTTTCTCAAGCCAGCTAATAGTGTTATCCAATATATTCTTCCCAAAACCCAAAGACACCTTGCAAGTGCATTGACTACTTGAATGGCATACCCAATCACTAAGACAATGAATATTAATTCTACCTAAAATATTAGATTCATTATGAAGAATGTTTTCCCAGAATTTACATACATTAGCATCACTTTTACTAATTATATTTTGTAGTACCACACCTTTTTTGATATCTAAAAATAATCTTAAATCATTATTTTCAATCTCCTTTAATACTTTTAATGCTGCTTGCCTTTCTTGACTTTGTGATAATTCAGGTAAATCAGCTAAAATGGAGATAGGGATTAAATTTTCTATTTCGCGTACATCTAAAATTATAAGTCCAGCATTAATTTTATTGGAATTAGCTTGATTTTCAATTAATTTAGCAGTATCACCGAGACTACCATTTGGAGCGAATTTATCACTATCCACTAGGCAGAGACAAAAACGGTTTTGGTTTTGCTGGATTTTGCTGTACTCAGTGGCAATTGTACTTCCCCCGCCCCCTCTATGCTCACAAGCTAATTGTATTTTTATATTGTTCCATATCAGGTAAACCTTAGCGATTTTTTCATACAAAACTGCATCATTAGTATTTTCACACAGCAGTATAGTCTTCTGTACTATTTCTGAATCATTAAAAAATTTTGGAGGAACCTTAATAACTGTTTTACCCGAGTCAGAGCAAATCCGTTGTGTTTTATACTGATTGTTAACTTCAATGTACTTAGTTACAGTAGAACGATATGACTGAAACTTTGTGAAATTATTAAATGCTTTGTTGTATACATCTCTATCTGATAAAGATAAATGTGGACATTTCCTAATTTTATCTAAAGTGGGTCGATTAGAAATTACTGCATGTTTACCCTCTTTTTGTGCAAGTGCAAGCATTTCAAGGGCTTTGATTATGTCATCAGACCAAGTATTTTGTTGTTCATCTTGGCTGATCAAAGAACTATGGATATCAATCAGCATTTTATTCAAATTCCATCTCGAAGAAACCTAGGGGCCAATCAATAAGATAGCCATCTGAATCAAATTTAGAAGTTCTTGTTATTATTGATTCGTTATCTTTAGATGGCTCAAACAAAACAATATTTATATCCTCAGAATTAATTTTTTTGTCAGCAACTAAATGCCCTAGTCTGTTTACTAATACTTCACTATGGGTTTCAATTACCAAACGAAAATTGATATTTTTATCCTTAGCGGCTTTAACCGAAGCAACCAACACATCTGTTAGGATTCCCTGCAAACGAGGATGAAGATGCAACTCAGGCTGTTCTATAGCAAATACCACAGGAGTTTGACTTGTTTGTCGGTCTAGATTGCCTTCTGCGCGACGTTCTGGAGCTTCACACAGCAGCCAGAGTTGAGTAATTATAGGAAGAAGTTGAGAAAAACCAAAGCCAGTATCCGCGACATTTACGGGTTTATCTGAATCTCTAGGAATTATTTCTATAGAAATATGACCAAGGCTAGACTTAATTGACGGCTTAAATCCAAAATTCCGAAAAGTCCAGTCGGCAAAGTTTTTCATTTCTGATTCTGTTAGATTTCGCAAGAACATGGATAGATTACGTCCTTGATAGTCTACTTCATCGACTGCCAGATCTTGAGTGCGGTAATAACGTTCCGCTATAGCTCGTACTGGACCCATATATCTAATCTGCCTTGAAATTTTTCCTATAATACTATCACAATCCTCAATAATAAGTGGCACTGCATTAGCAATTATCAGATTCCTTAATCTTTTAAAAATTTCAGTATCTATTGTCCAGTTTTTAGTTTTAGTTTTCCAAGAGTTTTTAGCATATTGATTATCCTGAATGTCTTTTAACATTTCTTCAGAACTTCCCAGACCAAACGAACGTGCCATTTTCTTGATGGTTTTTTCAGAAGTACGGGGATCAGCTATTCTCTTAGTTTCCTTTATGAGCATATCCGGGATTTTGCGAAACCTCGGCAAGCGTCCTCTAATGTAAATAGGTAGACTTTCTATTTCCTCCGAAGCAGAATCTATTTCGGATTGGTATTCAGTAATGATTGGCAAAATATAGCTGTTGCTTAATTGTTGATATCTATACTTAGTTTCTGCCTTTAAAAAGTTCTCATTGTTTACATAAAATTTAGACAAATATTCATGTTCTCCAAATTCTATTTCAATAGTTGAATCTGCAAAAAAGATAGATAATCTTCTAGGTTTATTTGTTTCATTGATTTTAAAAATTTCTAAATCAATGCGAATTTCAATGGACTCTAAATATTCTTTGGTGTAAACTAACTTAGATCTAGTGTAAGGATAAAACAAATCAGATTGAAATTTAAATGAAAATAAAATACCTTGTTGTGCATTTTTTCTATGTGCATCTTCATATACGCCAAAATCCACTAGATGACCATTCCATAGAATTGGACCTGTTGTTCTAGATTCAACACTTTGCTTAAGTAAAGGTAAAACACGAAGAAAAGTACTCTTGCCTGAGCTATTTTGTCCAAGCAGAACAGTAATAGGCTTTATCTGAATAAAACCAGTATCAGATAAACAACGTAGATTTTTAATTCTGATGGAATACATTTATGCCTCTTGAAAGTATTTAAAATGCCTTGTAGACCAATCGACTATCTCTTTATTTATAAAAAATAGGGGTTGTCTTAGTGTTGATCATTTTGAGTATAATGTGGGTCAACCATAGCTTAACATATCAACTAAAATACTTGATCACTCAAACCATAAAACACCTACCGTTGACACAAAATGGGATTTAATACCTATAGCCACGCCTTCCACGCCTGTACGCTAAATTGCTGACATCCGGCTTCTGAGACAATAGGGACAGAGTTTGCCATGTCCTCGTAGCGATCGCACTCATCGATACCAATGCAATGCTTGACGGTTACAGCATTTTAACCACCGCTACACATCGATCAGGGCGGGTTTAGTTGCATCTGGGTGGGGTAAGCCAATGATAATAGTCAAACCCGCCCCTACACAAACGTTCCCGCCTTGATTGTGCCAGATGTTGTGAAAATTAGGCTACGCTTTTACCTGATCTCGTAACCCATTTCCCGTTGCACCCGCTATGAGTAACCGTTACTGGCTAAAGATTACCGAATACGTTTTCCTCACTGGTTCAGCATTGGAAATGGTTATCGCCGCCGTACCGATTACGATTACTCTGGGATTGAATCTAGCTAATCGAGGGCGATTCTATCAGAAGACTCATCAACAGACAGAAACCGCGATCGCACAACTCCAGCAACGAGTTACTAACTTAGAATCTCTCCAATCCCAACCTGATCCCTAGATTGCAGAATTACACGATGCGATCGCAAGGTTGACATCCTCAGGCTGACTGGATAAGAGTTTGAGTCGTCTTTAGACGACTTGAGCTTTTAGCCAAGAACTTGAGTTCTTGGCTGGTTGGCGGGTGTTAGGGCTTACTGAAAACGGGTTCAAAGACTTACTTTAGCGTAAAGACAATAGATTTATTTCATGATTTTATCGCAACTTACAAATCTCGCATTTGTTGCTCCACACTCATCGCAATTTGCAGCGCTTCATCGAGCAAATAACCATACTGATCCGTTGGCGGATCAAGTTCTCCCGCAACCAAACTGGTTAAATTATTCTCTAATGTAACCATCAATTCATCCGGTCGTGCCATCACCCCTTGTTTCGTGCGAATAATTTCTATCTTAATTGCTTGCAGTAAACTGTTTTTAGTTACCCGTAAAGCCCTCAATACCTTTTCACCTTCTAACGAGTTATCCCCTTGCAGATTATTTTCAGTCCGACTCAGTTGATTCAGCATGGCTAGGGATTTAACTACACGATTGTACTTATCCACTTGCCGTAACAACTTAGCTACAGATTTCCAGCGTTTTGCCTGATTCACAAGCCAAATATTTCCCAATGCCAAAATCAAGACTGATCCCGCCAAAAATAACAGAAATAAATTGGCAATGTCCGCCCCATCACTTGGCAAATTCCCCGATCGCTTCACCGCCAGAAACCCCACAGGCATAACAAAAATCAGAATTAGACCTAAACTAAAGACCTCAATAAACAGGAGCGATCGCAGATGTTGTGGATTTCGCCAAAATACCCCACGGTAAACCGTTGTCACCAGTCCCGCACTCAGATCTAAACCCCCGCTTTGCTCTAATTCCGCTGGAGTAATCGGCAATTCTGCTACATTATTTAGCATGAACGTATCTCCTGGATGATGAAATTATTTGGCTTAGTTTAATCCTAGAGCGTGAGTCAGCGTTTTAAAAATATGCACATAGAAATTACTCTCTAAGGGACGAAACAGGGCAAAGTCTTTTCCTGGATTACCAAAAAAGGGTCGCAGTGACCAACCCAACTGACTGCCAACAAAGCCGTATAGAAATAACCAAGCTTGCACAACCTTCAAATTCCGGGATTTATCCGTATCTTTAGAATGAGAATGCAGCGATTTCATGCTTTGGTAGAAAAACTGGACACCGATCACGCCAGTTAAGGCAAAAATGACGACATTGAGTAACTTGAAAAACTCGTAATCATTCACCGAGAGTAGGAAAAACAAGACCACGGGAACAAACGCCAAAAGCATGACACTGATCACTGACGTGGTGGCTAAAAGCAACACCAAATATTGGCGAAAGTTGCGCTGTGAACCCGTCACCACCTCGAAAATATATAAACTGGGCAGACAAACCAGCAGTGTGATTAAATAAAGACCCGGCAACTTAATCGCTGAACTAATCGCCTGAAGCCAATGACTCGACGCCCCAATCACCAAGCCGTACAACGCCAGAAAGGAGGCACTACACACTAACAATGAAACAATTTTACGGTCGAGTCCGATTTCCTTCTCAACCTCGGTTAAAAATGCCTTGCGATCGCGTAAAAAAGACATCAAACTGGAAAAGTGATTCATCCTATCCTCCAGGTATACCCGTCGCATCTCTACATTCCTCGACTATAACAGGAGTTTAATGGGCGTAGGGGCGCATGGCGTGGCACACCTTAATTGGTGGATTAGAATTGTAGGGGCGCACCGACGTGCGCCCGATTTAACCGTAAATCTATTCCACAATTTTAGTGCAGGAGTCAGGGCGGGTTTAGTTAAATTTAGGTGAGGAAAGCAACGATAGCCGTGAAACCCGCCCCTACACAATCAAAACGTTCTCCTTCAGCTACTGCTGGGAAAATGTACGACAATGATAGAGGTGTCTTGCTGCGTCCGTGCGATCGCCTCCGGTTCTCCCCCCAATGTAGGAATCGCCAAAAGGTAGCTAGGATGGGTACTTGCCGTGAGAATCAGTAAATCATGACGTGTGAGTATCTGCATAAGACGTTAACGGAAAATGTTTCGCTGGCGACGGCTATCAATACCGAAAAGGCACGGGCTGAGTTAATTATTACTCCTGTGCTTTTGGAGGTGCGGCGACACTTTGGGTTTAAAATTGGCTTTTTCTCGGGGTCGGAGTTCAATGTGGCTCCTAGCGCGGGTTTAAATGGATATTGTGATTATATTCTGACGGCTTCCCCAGACTCTTATGAAATTCGGACTCCTGTGCTTACTCTGGTTGAAGCTAAGAATGAAAATATTAAGTCGGGGTTGGCGCAGTGTATTGCTGAAATGATTGCGGATCAACTGTTTAATCAAAGCAACGAGGAACCGAGGGAGAGTATTTATGGGGCGGTAACGACGGGAACGGAGTGGAAATTTATGGAGTTACGCGATAAGACTGTTTTTATTGATAAACGCGACTATTTTATTAATGAGGTGAACCGGATTTTGGCAGTTTTAGCTATGCCGTTTCAGGCTAGTCCAGAATTGGTGATAGGTGATTCGTGATTAAGTAGGGGCGGGTTTTACTACTATCGTTTTTTTCTTGACCCAGATGGGACTAAACCCGCCCCACTTTTTGACACAGGGGATTGAGCCAGACATTATATAATTGGGCGGTTGAAACCGCAGCTACACAAACGTAGAAGCGTTCGCGGATTCCCTGGCTTCCAGACGCGCCATGGCACGTCTCGACAAATCTAAAATCGCTATAGGTATAGGCTACCTTAATATGAATAGCACTGACTGGCATGGTGGTGGGCATTGCCCACCCTACGATATATCAAGGGTTTCGGCAAGCCAAAAATGCTTATTTCAGTGCCATTCACCTTAATATCGGAAATTCTAAACGAATGGTTCAATCTACTCTCTATGTCAATCCAACCACAGGTCAGGATACGAATACCGGCTCTGCGGATGCTCCCTTCCGTACCTTAACCCACGCGATCGCACAAGCTACGGCTGATACCACGATTTACCTGACACCGGGGATGTACAATGCAGCTAACGGGGAGCGATTCCCGATTGTGATTCCCTCTGGGATGATTATCATCGGCGATGAATCTAGTAAAGGTAAGGATATTATCCTGGTGGGTAGTGGTGATTATAGTAGCCCCAGTTTTGGCAGTCAATCGATTACCGTTAGAGCCGATTCTCAAGCTGAACTGCGCGGGGTGACAGTGACGAATCCTGTCGCTAAGGGAACCGGGATTTGGATTGAATCCAGCGCCCCGATTATTGCAAATACTACTTTAACCCGTTGTGGTCGTGAGGGGATTTTTGTCACGGGGACGGCAAAACCGCTGATTATGGATAATGAATTAAGCGAAAATGCCTCTAGTGGTATTTTCCTGGTGCGAAATGCCAAAGGGGAACTGCGACGCAATCGCTGTCAACGGACGGGGTATGGGATTGCCCTGAGTGATAATGCGGCTCCGTTAATTGCTGATAATACGTTAATCAACAATAAGGCGGGAATTGTTCTTTCTCGCCAAGCTAAACCCGTTTTGCGCCGGAATCGGATTGAAAATAATACCAATGGGGGGCTAATTGTCAATGGGTCTGCCCAACCCAATTTAGGTAGTCGTCAAGACCCAGCCGGGAATATCTTACAAGATAATGGTGATGTTGATTTACAAAATAGTACGTCATTGACCTTAGTTTCAGTGGGCAACTTGTTAAATCCTGCCCGTATTTCTGGTGCAGTTACCTTGAGTGCAGCAGAGGTTCCCGCATCAGCACTGGGTCCAACTCAGTTTAGTGATTTGGGCAATCATTGGGCAAGTCGATTTATTCAGGAATTAGTTAAACGGGAGTTAATTAGTGGCTTTCCTGATGGCACCTTTAAGCCGGAAGCGAATATTACCCGCGCCCAGTATGCGGCGATTATTGCCCAAACGTTTAACTTACCCCGCCAGGTAGGGGCGACATCGGGTTCATTTCGCGATGTCGCGGATAACTTTTGGGCGGCGGCGGCGATTCGCAAGGCGGCGAGTATGGGATTTATCTCTGGATTCCCAGATGGCACATTTCGTCCCCAACAAAATCTGACCCGAACCCAGGCGCTGGTTTCGGTGGTGAATGGGTTGGGATTAGGGAGTGGGAATGGCAACCTACTTTTGTTTTACCGCGATCGCGCCCAGATTCCCAGCTATGCTACAGATGCTATTGCTACGGCGACACAACGGCAATTGGTGGTGAATTATCCCCGCCCTCAAGAACTCCAACCCATGCAAGCGATTAGCCGCGCCGAAGTCGCTGCCTTAATTTACCAGGCGTTAGTCTCAACTGGCGAAGCCTCGGCTATCTCATCCCCTTATATTGTTAACCCGGAGGGGTACGTTCCCTCGTTTACTGATATTCAAAATCATTGGGCGGCTGATTTTATTCGCCCTCTCGCCGGATTAAATTTGATTAGCGGCTTTGCCGATGGTAGCTTTAAACCGGATGCGCCCTTAAATCGGGCGCAATATGCGGCGTTAGTGGTGAAAGTCTTTAACCCCACACCCATCCGCCCCGCCACTCAATTTAGCGACGTTCCCGCCAACTTTTGGGCGTCAGCCGTGATTAGTCAAGCCTATCGCGGCGGCTTCCTTTCCGGCTTCCCCGACCAAACCTTTCACCCCCAACAAAGTTTACGGCGGGTTGAGTTGATTGTCTCCTTAGTCCAGGGGCTGTCGTTACCGGAGGCAGAGGAAAACCGCTTGGAAATTTACCAAGATCAAGATAATATTCCCATTTACGCCCAATCTGCTGTAGCGGCGGCTACTCAAGCCGGGATTATCGTCAATTATCCCAAACCCTCCCGGTTAAACCCGAAAAAAGCCGCTACCCGCGCCGATGCCACGGCGTTTCTGTATCAAGCCTTAGTGCAACAAGGGCGTGTCAATGCTATCAATTCCCCGTATATTGTTCAAGAATGAGGAAGCTGGGGAAGCTGGGGAAGCTGGGGAAGCTGGGGAAGCTGGGGAAGCTGGGGGAGATTGGGGAGCTGGGGAAGCTGGGGAAGCTGGGGAAGCTGGGGAAGCTGGGGGAGATTGGGGAGCAAATAACCAATGACAAATAATCAATGACAAATGACCAATGACAAATGACCAATGACAAATGACCAATGACAAATAACGAATGACCAATGAGATAGATTCAGCTATTTTTTATGCCGTGGAGTTACTCAGTCACTATGGATTTGAACTGAGGGGATATTCTGCGGCAGAATTAGTTGAGTTTTGGTTGGAAGACTATCCCGCCCAGTGGATTCGTTTGGCAGTCATTGAAGCCTTGTATCAGGGACGGTATAAGGCGATTTCGGTTGAACAAATTTTAGCCGTCTGGGGGCGACGAGAACAGCCTATCTATCGCTTTAATCATGAGTTTGAACGGTTAATTTGTCGCAAACTACCGCAAGATTTGAACGCCCCCGTTGATACAACATCCGAATCGATGTTCTTAATGGGGAGTTTCCCGGATATGTTTGAATCAAGTTCTACGGTTGCGGTGGCGGAGTCAGAGGAATTTGTTGTCACGGAATCGGCAACAGAATCTGTTGAAGCATCACCGCAAATGCCCGCCCAGCCTGAACCAGAAACGGAACGGGTTAGAGAGCGCGATCGCACACCTCCAGACCTACTTTCTCCTAATCATACCAGTCTTCCTGATCCAGTGGATGGGTCTCGTCGCGAAACTAACCACCACCCCATTGATCAATTTACGCCACCGCCTGATGATTCGGACTTTTATCTGAAACTCAAACAAGTCGCCCAACCGTTAGAGTGTTAATCCAGTCATAAGTTATAACCGAGGGGGTGATGGGGTGAAAAAGAAAGTTCTACATTAGACTGTAACTTGATATTATATATTGATTTTGCGGGGTTTTCATCGGAAACAGACAACCTGTTAAAAACGGCTTGATAAAATAATTTCATCTTTTAAAATGGTAGGGATAAAACCTACATTTCGCAGATATTTCAACAGAATTCATAGCGATGAAATTGAATAAATTAAAACCCAAAATGTTTGCCCAGTAACTATTTCAGTCGTTTTTAATGTAAAATAATGGAGTCAAAGACTAAGAGGAAAAAAGCATGAAAGAGAGTCAGGATACGCTAAAAATTGAAAATTTAGACCATTTAGGAATAGTGGCGGGAATAATAGATGAGATGGGATTGGTGGAAGAAGTGAATAAAATAGTAGGGATAAAAAAGAAAGAAACTCTTAG
>NZ_JAVJQN010000205.1:0-5044 GCF_040218245.1 Coleofasciculus sp. E1-EBD-02
GATGCGCTGTTTAAGTAGGTTTGTGGAAATAAACTCAACCATGTTAAGTTATGTTAACAAGCCTCAAACCCTTACAAATGACGAATGACGAATGACGAATGACGATCCCCACCGTTAACTTTAATTGTCCCCACCTACTTAATATTCCCTGGAAGGTTTTTGATTTCGCCAAAGGCATCAGGAGTGACATAGACTGTGTAACGACTCACTCCAACTCTTTCTCCACCTCATCCCACTTCAACCAACCTGCAACCGCGCGATCGCCCCCTGCTGCTTTTAAGTCGGCAAATGCTGTCCGGGTAATTTGTACATCTTCGAGGGTTTCTAACCATTCAATTAGCGCTTTCCATTCATCGGCGCTGATAACGGCTAAACGCTTGCCTTTTACAGTGACAAATTGGACAGATTGCAAAGCTTCCAGCGCTGTCATCGTATTTCCTCTTGACCAGTTGAATAAGAGAAAGCCTGGGAAGGCAGGCTTTGTTTCAGAATAACTCATTTGGGAATTAAGCATAGTAGAGGCAATTCATGAATCGCCCCTACAGATGATGGTTTAACAGTTAAACCTGAGTCAGTCCTGAGAATAAACCTAAGCAGTTACAGGTTCCAGTTCTTTCTCCACCTCAGGTGTATACTGACCCTCATGGGCAGCACCATTGCACTTCGCCCGATGCAGCAGCAGTTTTTGGGCTAAAGACACATTTGATTCTTTCCCCTTCCAGGCTTCCAAAGCAGGTTGCTGGATAGCACGGGCATAAGAGAAGGTTAATGTCCAAGGCGCTTGGTCTGCATATTTTACATTCATTGCATTCAAGTGAGCCGATGCTTGCTCATTACTCTGACCCCCAGACAGGAATGCTACACCCGCCACAGATGCTGGAACTGAATTCATCAAACATTGCACCGTCGCATCTGCCACTTCATTCACACTGGCTTGGTTGGGGCAATCCTTCCCAGAAATGACCATACTGGGTTTAAGGATCATTTGGTCGAAAGCTACCCGCTGAGTGTAAAGCTGATTGAAGACAGTGCGTAGGGTTTCCTCCGTTACCTGATAACAGCGTTCCAGAGTATGATCCCCGTCAATCAGCACTTCGGGTTCCACTATGGGAACCAAACCCCCTTCCTGACAGAGTTTGGCATACCGGGCTAATCCATGGGCATTTGCCTCGATACAACCCCGGCTGGGAATGCCATCACCAATCGTGATCACCGCCCGCCACTTGGCAAAGCGAGCGCCCATTTGATAATACTCCGCAATGCGATCGCGCAGACCATCAAGTCCTTCGGTTACTTTTTCCTCAGGGAAACCTGCCATGTCTTTGGCGCCAGTATCCACTTTAATTCCAGGGATTATCCCCGCATCGGTCATCATCTTGAGAAACGGTGTCCCGTCTTTGGTCGATTGGCGAATCGTTTCATCATAGAGAATCGCGCCACTGATGTAATTCCCTAAGTTAGGCGTGGTCAAAATTAACTCGCGATAGGTGCGACGCATCTCTTCGGTTTGGTCGATACCAACCTTCCCCAATCGCTTATTACAAGTGCCATTACTTTCATCCATCGCCAAGACACCCTTGCCGGGGGCAACCATTGCCTGTGCCGTCGCTCTGAGTTCTTGTGCGTAGGTACTCATTGTGAATCCTCTATTAAGTTTTTTTGCTATCTATTCATCAATGATGCAAGTTAATGGGTTTATTTGCAACAAGTAATCGGAAATTGGGCAGATTTTTCTTCGGGACTAGGACATATCAGCGATATGTTCGTCTTATTAGCCTATGTCTATCAACATTTTTCTCAAGAAATATTTATAACTCAGATGGAAACTTAAAGGAATTTGTTCGCCGCTAATTCTCGCGAACTACTTTCGGTATATATTTTTCCCTACTCCCTTGACAACTAGCGTACCCGCTTAACTTGTCACCAATGACCCTGATTTGGTATCAGAAGCTGGTAGGGGTGGATTGATTGGTTTACAGACGTGACAAGTCCTTGCCCTCTTCAGCTATCCGCGTCAAAATGAAGAAAAGTAAAAATGCTTATCATTTCGATACATTCTCTGAAAATGGCGCAAGAACAGGCATCCAATCAAACCTTTGACTACGATCTGGTCATCGTTGGCGGCGGTATTGTCGGCGCAACCTTCGCCTGTGCGTTGAAAAAGTCCGGGTTACGGATCGGATTAATTGAGGCAAAACCTCAGTCAGTCGCCGTAGCCAGACGGCAAGCTTACGCCCTATCACTGCTTTCTGGGCGCATTTTCCAAGGAATTGGGGTTTGGCAGACTATTCAGCCGCAAATTGCCACCTATCGGCAAATTCGCCTCTCTGATGGCGATTATCCCCAATTTGTGCAATTTCACCCCAGCGATTTAGGCACTCAGGATTTGGGGTATGTGGGCGAACATCGTCCCCTGCTTACCTCGCTGTATGAGTTTTTGGCAGATTGTCCGACTGTAAGCTGGTTATCTCCGGCGGAAGTGGTGGATGTGGAGTATCAAGCCTCTGGGGTAGAGGTTACGGTAAACGTGGATGGAACATCTCAGCACTTGCGATCGCGCTTAGTTGTCGCGGCTGATGGTTCGCGATCGCGTATTCGTACAGCCGCCGGAATTGGCACAAAAGGCTGGAAATATTGGCAATCCTGTGTCACCGCCCGGATTAAAACCGAGAAATCCCATAACGATACTGCCTTTGAACGCTTCTGGGAAAGTGGTCCGATGGGGGTACTCCCTCTGGCTGAAAATCGCTGTCAGGTGGTGTGGACAGCGCCTCACGCCGAAGCCCACCAGTTAAAGGACTTAGATGAACAAGAATTCCTCGAACTCCTAGAATACCGCACAGGCGGACTGTTGGGGCATTTAGAACTAGATAGCGATCGCATCGTCTTTCCCGTACAGTTAATGCAAAGCGATCGCTACACCCAACATCGCCTCGCCCTGATTGGCGATGCCGCCCATTGTTGCCATCCGGTGGGTGGACAAGGGCTAAATATGGGCATCCGAGACGCTGCCGCCCTTGCCCAAGTTATCCAAGACGCCCATCAACAGGGTGAAGATATCGGAGACGAACGGATACTCAAGCGCTACGAACGGTGGCGCAAACACGAAAATCTCGTCATTTTAGGCTTTACTGATTTCCTAGATCGAATATTTTCTAATAACTGGTTGCCCATCGTTACCCTACGTCGCATAGGATTATGGATGTTGCGTCATCTGTATCCTGTTAAGTGTTATGCTTTGCAATTAATGACAGGTTTCAAAGGACGTACTCCTCAAGTCGCTCAACTTAATCGAATGACACTGACTTAAGGCTGGTGGGTTGAGCGAAGTCGAAACCCACTATGGCGGACTGACACAGCTAAAATCGTGGAATAGATTTGACATTTAAACTGAGCGCAAGCCTTGCGCCCCTACAATTCTAATCCACCAAATAAGGTGTGCCACGCCACTACGATAGATAAAGGGTTTTGGCGATCGCCAAATGCTTATTTCAGTGCTATTCGACTTAAGCAGAATATCGCTGAATTGGTAAGTCTTTGAACCCGTTTTAACGGGTTTAAGCTTTGAGCCAGAACTTTAGTTCTAGGCTTACTTTTATCGTTGAGCCTCAGGAGCAATAAGTATACGTAAAAGATTTTCCAAATCATTCAAATCGCCAACAATACGTCGGACGGGGGGGGGCCAAACTCGCAGCAGTGTGGGAGTCGCTGAAATTTGATTAGCTTCTGCTTGTTCAGGATGCTTAAATACATCAATTACTTTTAGAGTATAAGGATGTTGTAGGGATTGTTCGAGTAACTGATGCAGTTTTTTCAGGATATGTTCAGTTGATCCACTATGTCCCGATACAAATAAGCGCAGGACATAACTAGGAGTAGTTAAGGGTGTAGATTCAGGCTGATTCGGATTCGATTCTCTCTCGGAGTTAGGGGAATCTAGAGTATTAATGCCTGTAGACGGTAGGTGGGACGATTCTTGCCACGGTGTTTGTTGAATCGTCCAACGTTCTGGGAAAGACCAAGCATAAGTCTGGGGAGATTGAATCAGACTTGAATCGTGATCATGCCTAGGATTAGCATCAGACAACTGTTCTAGACATTGATCCGGGCGATCGCAGCGGATAATCCAATCATGATCCTGCCACAATTGGGGAAAGCGATCGCGATACGTCTCCAAAACCATTGGATCACAAGACTCTTCCCGCCAAGGAGTGACTTGCCACAGCAGATTTCTAACACCAAACACCGCATTCAGCAAAGCCTGATGGTGTTGAATCGGTGGATAAAGTTCTGCTGACGTTCGCACCTGTTGGGTATAAGGATCGAGCCAACGATCAATTGTGCCAGTATATCCCGGCACTAAAAAATGGGGCGGTTCCGGTAATCCGAGAATTTCTTGTAAACTCGCACACAAATGCAAATGCCAATGCTCTTGTTTACTAGGGTCAACGCTATAAATTAAATCTCCCCCTGGTGTAAATAGGGCAATGCCCTTAAATAACTGAGGAAACGAGCGTTGAATCTCGTTCATTGCTGATTGTTGAGTGTAACAAGTTAGAGTATTTGCAGATAAAGGCGGCGAATAAACCGATAAGATTTACTTTTGCGCCGCCTCTTGATCCTAACATAAGACAAATGACGAATGACAAATGACAAATGACCAATGACAAATGACCAATGACAAAAGACCAATGACAAATGACCAAAGACAAATGACCAATGACAAATGACCAAAGACAAATGAACAATGACCAATGACGAATGACGAAAGACGAATGACCAAAGACAAAGGACAAATTAACATAGACAAATTAACAAAAACCAATGACAAATGACAAATGACAAATGACCAATGACCAATGACCAATGACAAATGATGAATAACAAAATCCTCTATTTTATAGCTGCGTCATTTCTCTTCTGGCTAGGCGGTTCTCATCCTTCCCCAGCAGAAATGATTGATCCAGCTATAAAATAGAGGATTTTGTTATTCGTCATTTGTCATTGGTCATTGGTCATTGGTCATTTGTCATTGGTCATTTGT
>NZ_JAVJQN010000212.1:0-39932 GCF_040218245.1 Coleofasciculus sp. E1-EBD-02
TTAGCGAAAGTTTAGATTTTGTCGGACATAAAAAGAAATTCACTCATAGATATGCTCATGCTATAACCAAACAAGTTATTCATAGTGATGTTATTAATGTAGCTAAAAACAATAAATTAACAGAAGAAGAGGTCGAATCAATGGTAATGCATGTAGCGCAAGACCTAACACCAATTGATTTAAAAAAAATAAAGAAGCTAGGGATAGATGAAATAAGCCTAGTCAAAGGACAAGGAAAATTTATTGTTGTATTGGTTGATTTGGAAACACATAAACTAGTCGGCTTAGTTTCAGAAAGAAAACAGTCAAAAATTAAGGACGTAATGAAAGAATGGGGAGAAGAGGTTCTGTCGCAAATAGAAGAAGTAAGCATGGATATGACGGGAAACTATAAATCGTTAGTACACAAACTCTGTCCTAATGCCGTGGTAACAGTGGACAGATTTCATATTACTAAAATGGTTAATGAAGAGTTGAATAAGGCGAGAATTGACCAAAAGAAAACAGCCGAAGCGCTGAACGGTAAAGAAAGAGCCAAATTATTCGGTAGCTTAAAGGGGAGTAAATATACACTACTAAAATCGGAAATAAAATTATCAAAAAAGCAAACTCAAAAATTAGAGCAAGTCAAAGAAGCTTCGCCTTTAATTGGAATTATGCATTCATTAAAAGAAGAATTGCATCAAATATTTGAAGAAAGTCAAAACCTGGGAGAGGGAACTTTAAAACTAATTGATTGGTTAGACAAGGCTCAAATTTACTATAAAAAAAGTGTATCAGCAATCAAACGATGGTTTGCCGAAGTCGTGGGTTATTTTGAAAGTAGAACAACAAATAGAGTGGTTGAAGGAGTTAACAATAAATTGAAACTATTAAAACGGTGTGGATTTGGCTTCAGGAACTTTAATAATTTTACAATACGCGCTTTACTTCTGTGGCATTATCCTAACGGTTTAGCACACTAAGTACGGAAGACCCCAAAGTTTCTGCTTGTAAATCTTCCAGACTCTGATTCACTAACGTTTGCAGTTCGGGCGTACCAAACTTCTGCAACTTCATCCAGGATTGAGGGTCAGTGGAAATAAAGCCCGCCATCACCGCTTCATCGGGGATAACTTTAGCACTGGCGGCTGGGGTGTCGGCGACTCCCCAGAAACCTTTGGCGTAGAGATAAGCAGCGCCACCTCCTACCAAGACTAGAGTTGTGCCAATTGCGAGAAACTTTTTAAATGACATTTAAAATCTCTCCTAACTTGAATAAAGGTTTTCAATAAACCCGCGTTTCCTTATAATCCTTATATTTCATGTTAGCAGGATTTATAACAAGACAGGCTTACTGTAAATAGGACTATAGCTTGACACGATATGAACAGAGGGTTGAGTAAGCCGCAGGGTGAGGGCTAGCCGAACTTGACCACTGGTATTGCGAATCGAACGATGCATGAGTTGATCAGTAAATAAAACAAATTCTCCAGGACGCAAAACTACAGGAATGGCTTGCTGTTCTAAGTCTTCTGGCAAATTAAACAAGCGATTGCCACTAAATGGGTCTTTCATTTTCACAGAGACATCCGGAGTGAGTCGAAAATTAGGGATGTACTCAAACCCATTCCGTTCATTAACCTCGGTTAACGCAATATAAACATTAATAGTTTTGCCTTCTCCTTGAAGCAGATTAGGATAGGAATCTTGATGCCAAAACGGAATCAGTTGTTGAGAAGGATAATTCACCCAAATTTCAGAACGCCACAACACTAACTCTTCACCCAAATACTCTTTTAACTTCTGTCGTAAATTTTTATCCTGGCAGATCGCCCAAACAGCGCCTGAATCAAGATGCCTTTCCATATAAAACTCTTTTTTGCGGAATTGATTAAAAAGTAGAATTATCGCTCCAAAATTGAGTTTAATTAAAAGGCGAATAAACTGATGGAATTGATTTTTTATCGGGGGGTTAGGCAATACAGTTTCAACAATAGTTTGGGTAAGGGAACCGAGTTCAGGGGGACTCAATGCTAGCGAATAGGGTTGCAAAAGTCCAACTGACGTCTCAGGCTTGGCGGGTGTTTTCGGATTGTATTGATGACAGCCTGTCCACAAGCTACTCTGTTCCCACAACTGTTGACCGAATTCAGTATCTTTTGCTAAATCAGGAAGTTTGATTTCGGTCTGCTGATAATCAAAAAACTTACCTGTTACCGCTGCAAAATCAGCAGATGTTGCACAAGTCAGCAACCCCGAAGCACTTTCTTGGGGTGAAATACCAATGCCTAAATACTTGCTTAAGCGATGTCCTACGGTTATATTAGATTGCACAAATCCGGGATGAATCGCGTTAACAGTTACGTTGGTATTCTCTAAGCGCCGTGACAGTTCTTGAGTCAGGATCAATAAGCACAATTTTGATAAGGCATACAGTTCTATAAAATTCAAGGGTGTCTTCCTGACAAAACGCTCCCACTTGATAGAAGTGGGGCGTAATGCTAAGTCCGAGGCAACCATGATAATTCGACTTGGGGCTGAATGTTGAAGCGTTTCCAGTAACAAATTTGTCAGTAGAAAGTGACCCAGATAGTTAATTCCCAAAATGAGTTCAAATCCTTCTTTAGTCCTGCCTCTGGCATTGAAAACCCCCGCATTATTCACTAATAAATGCAGCGGAAGTTGTCTGTCCTGAAACAGTTTCACAAATGTGCGAACTGAATCCAGGGATGCTAAATCGAGTGGTAGAAACTCAACCTGGGGATTTCCAGTGGAGGAGCGAATATAATTGACAGCTTTCTCAGCTTTGCTTGCACAGCGACAGGCGATGAATACATGATGACCGAATTGGGCGAGTCCAACAGCAGTCATCAAACCTACACCTGAGTTACCACCCGTGACAATGCAGACCTGCTGAGGTTGACACTGATTCATACGTCTCATTTTTTATTGATAGTAGCGCAATCTTTGCAATCTTTGTATAGAGACTGGGGCAATTGAGTCCCAGCTTGGGTTGGTCGTCATTTGTACCAACATTCACCAACATTCACCAACATTTGCCAACATTTTCTAGTTTTTATCAGCGGAATAGGTTTGACTCATTACCAGAAGTGATAAAAAGTATATAAAAATTATGTACTACAAGTTTAATATGATTACATATTGGGTTTTAAGCAAGCTTCATCAATCTCTTACATTAATTAGAAGTAACTTTACAGATTCTTCACATAAACTGGTGTCAGGTTTAGTTATCATACGTTCAATATCTGCTGAACAGATAAATTTAGTGAGTTGAAATGAGTTCTGAAAGCCATGCGTTTGATAGTTTGGTGTAGTGAATTTGCCTATAAAAATTATAGTCAGCCTAAAAGAGCTTGAAAATTGATAACGTTTAAACCATTGCCCAGCAATGGGTGTGGTATCTTTTTCAAAAGTAATTGAAACACTTTCCATCAGGTGCAGCTTATTCTCACTGTTGTTGATCAGGGCTAATTGTTCCTCATATTATGACTGCTACTAAGTATTTAGACTTCCTTTCTCTATATGAATTGCTGACTGAGACAGTTCCACCTCGGTTATTGTCTCCTGGATTAAATCAAGTTTTTTCTCTCTTATCTCAGGTAAAGCCGTTTTTTGAGCGACACTATCTAGAACTAGAATCGGTTACTGATAGTGAGTTAGGCACAGTTAAACTTGCTCCGCTTACGCCATCCAACTCACGCTTAGACGATCTATCTGGGATTGTTCCAGACATTGAAGAACCGCTAGCTGTTTCTGACTCATTGATAAAGAACGTGTTTCAGCGATTCCAGATTGACACGGCTGAAGCAGAGACAACCAGTACGCCAATAGTCGTAACCGATAAGCAAGATTACCAACCGGGTGAAACAGCGACGATTACCGCGACTGGGTTTGATCCAGGTGCGGTGGTTAAATTGCAGGTGCAACATCTGGAAGCAGGTGCTGATGGTGAGTTTGGTACAGCCGATGATGTGATTGTTGCTCCCTCCGACTCAGGCAAAGGACACTATCCTTGGGTGATTAAAGATGGAAGTCCTCTGGATCTTGATGGTATAAAAAATGGGACGATTGTTACCGAATGGTATGTGAATCCCGATGATTCGGCGAATGAAACGTTCCAGTTAACTGCTACGGATTTGAAAACTGGGGAAGCGGCTGAACCCCATATTTTCACGGACTCGGTTCTCGATTTAACCGGAGTTCAGTCCGCAGGATTTGTCAATGGTGCTTATATCGTTCGATCTGATTTAGCTTTGGCGGATACTGGAACTAATGACTCGTTTCTTAAACTGAGAGCAAAACCGGATGAAGAAGGCTTCAACACTGATGCGGCGGTTCATCAACCCGATGTAAGGTCAGCGCGATCGCTCCAACTGTCTGAACTGCAACAAGTGACGATTGCTGGAGAAACCTTCCGCGAAGTTCGCCTGGATTTGAATGAAAAGAATAGTGCTTCTGAGATTACGCTACAAGAGTTCCGACTCTTTCTGGGCAATTCGGCTACATTGAGTGCTTATGATCCAAGCAATCAGACACTAATTGGTGCCTTAAATAATGGACAAGCTGTTTTTGATTTAGGCAGTTCAGTGCTGCTTGATGCCAGTTTCACACCAGGAACGAGTTCGTTTGATGCCTCGATTTACGTTCCTGAAACGGCTTTTTCTGGAGCAACAGGCAGTACTTATGTGTATCTCTTTTCTAAGCTTGTTAGTTCAGACGGCGGGTTTGAGGAATTTGCCGTTGCTGATGTGGCGGGAATCGATCCGGAGGGGATGATTTCGGGTCGTGTGTTTGAAGATCTGAATGGAGATGGAGATGATGAAGCGGGTGCTGATCCGAATTTAGATGGCGTCACAGTTAAATTATTTTTAGATGATGGTGACGGCGTATTTGAGGCGAATGAAGGCGTCTTTGACCCAACCAAAGACTCGTTGGTCACAACGACAACTTCTGTGAATGGTTCATACTCCTTTGATGATGTTTTATCGGGTGACTATTTTGTTCGTCAGATAACCCCAACAGACCTTATTCAAACAACGACTGATCCAAGTCTAATCACAATTGGTAGTAATACGACAGTTACAGGCGTTGATTTCGGTAATGTTGAAGAGTTCGGTAGCATCAGTGGACAGAAGTTTGAAGACACTGATGGCGATGGGGTTAAAGATGTCGGTGAAGCGGGATTAGCTGGCTGGACTATCTTTATCGATAGCGATAATGACGGGGTTAAAGATGCAGAAGAAACCAGCACCACCACAGATGCTAATGGTAATTACAGCTTCACCGATTTAAGTCCAGGAAATTACACCATCCGGGAAGTTCAACAAACAGGTTGGCAACAAACCACAACCAATCCCAGCGCGATTAACATTACCAGTGGTGCAGACACCACAGGGGTTGATTTCGGGAACTTTGAACTCGGTAGCATCAGTGGACAGAAATTTGAAGACACTGATGGCGATGGAGTTAAAGATGCAAGTGAAGCAGGATTAGCAGGCTGGACTATCTTTGTTGATAGCGATAATGATGGGGTTCTGGATGCAGGAGAAACCAGCACCACCACAGATGCTAATGGTAACTACAGCTTCACCGATTTAAGTCCAGGAAATTACACCATCCGGGAAGTTCAACAAACAGGTTGGCAACAAACCACAACCAATCCCAGCGCGATTAACATTACTTCGAGTGGCACAGACACCACAGGGGTTGACTTCGGTAACTTCCAACTCGGTAGCATCAGTGGACAGAAGTTTGAAGACAGTGATGGCGATGGAGTTAAAGATGCAGGTGAAGCGGGATTAGCTGGCTGGACTATCTTTATCGATAGCGATAATGATGGGGTTAAAGATGCAGGTGAAACCAGTACCACCACTGATGCTAATGGTAATTACAGCTTTAATAATTTAAGTGCAGGAAATTACACCATCCGGGAAGTTCAACAAACAGGTTGGCAACAAACCACTACTAATCCCAGTGACATTAACATTACTTCGAGTGGCACAGACACCACAGGGGTTGACTTCGGTAACTTCCAACTCGGTAGCATCAGTGGACAGAAGTTTGAAGATACTGATGGCGATGGGGTTAAAGATGCAGGTGAAACGGGATTAGCGGGCTGGACTATCTTTATCGATAGCGATAATGACGGAGTTAAAGATGCAGGTGAAACCAGCACCACCACTGATGCTAATGGTAATTACAGCTTCACCGATTTAAGTGCAGGAAATTACACCATCCGGGAAGTTCAACAAACAGGTTGGGTACAGAAAACAACGAATCCTGCACCCATAACCATTGCAAGCGGCACAGCAGCAACAGACATTGATTTCGGCAACCGACAAGAAATTGATTTAGAGATCGAAAAGTCATTTATCCCTACATTAGAAGGAGAAAATATTGCGATTCCCGATGAAGAATTTTCCTATACATTGACCGTCACGAACAATGGTCTAGCGACGGCTGAATCTGTCTTGATCACCGATAATGGAGACTTGCAATTAAACGTCTCTGAATTAATCCTTCCTGTCGGTGCGATTGATTTAGATACATACGATCCCAATCAAGACGGCACGATTGACCCCTATATTGCTGCCAATGGTCAAAGCTTGAGTGGCGATGGCAATCCGGACTCGGTTGAAGTTGTCATTCCCACACTCTTGTCGGGGGAATCCGTACAATTGACAGTCAATACAACCGTGAGTAGTGACTATGTTCAAATCAACAATTTCTATGGTTCATTAGGAGAAAATTCAGAACTGTCCGAATACAACAATGGTCAGGTTCAAGGTACAAGTTGGCTCCCAGTTAATAAGATAGAAAAAACGGCTGGTTCACCTTTGGTAGCCGTAAAAAAGAATGTCGTTGGGAGTGAAGTGAGTGTAGCCGCATTTAGTAGTTATAATGCGTTTGACACTAACACCTCGAATAACAACAGCGTTGATTATGGCACGATTCCCTATGTTCAATATACGGCAACACTCGGCAATGGTGAGCAATTCCGACTTTATTCTGAGCTTTTTGATCCGGAGACTGACGATCCACTCGATCCGGGTTTTACGACTGTTCTGAATTTTGATTATTGTATCAGCACAACGACTGGTCAAATTATTACAGAAAACTGTGCCTCATTAATAGCCAGTGGACAGGCTTATAACAACTCGGCTTTCCTTCCTGACGGAACAGAGGGGAGCGCGGCTTTTTATTTTGAATGGGATAATAAAGCTCTAATCGCCCAAATTCCCGATGAGTGGAATGCATTTTTAGCACTAGATACGTCTACTGACCCTACGGCTGCCCAGCAAATTGTGGATTTTAATAATCAATTACTGGCAACAGGTCATACTGGTGCTGATATTTTTACGGATGGGGCGCTTCAGCTTACAAATCCTAACACTAACGAAACTGAACAGATTGCAGTGACCGATGCCCAAGTCACTCCAAATTTTGCCGATAACGTGATTATTTTAGTCAAAACGGACGGCGTATATTTTGCGGATGAAAATTTAACTCCAGGAACACAGATCATTGCTCAAAATGATTTGCAAGCGGCACTTGATACTCTATCTCCAGCAGCAAATTCCTTAAGCAGTTTAAAGATTGTGATTGACGCACCCGTCACCACAACCAGGCTAGAAACATTAGATCTCAATGCATTGCAGGACAAAGGGTATCTTGTGACAGACCTAGAAATTTTGGGTTCTACCATGAGCTTTGCTTCCCAACATGGTCAGGTAGATCTAGACTTATCCTCGATTACGGTAACGGCTCCTGTGAATGCTACCGTAGAACTTCTAGGTCGCAATGGAGCCGATACGATAGAGGGGAGTTCTTTCTCAGAAATCATCAAAGGTAAAGGCGGTGATGATCTATTAATCGGTGGTTTAGGGGATGATCAGTTGTTTGGTAACTGGGGAAGTGATTTAATACGCGGTGATGGTGGTGATGATATTCTCTCGGGTGGCTTGGGTGCAGATACCCTGCGTGGTGGCTTGGGTGCAGATCTTCTTGTCGGGTCATATTACAATCCACTTATACAACTTGTCCTTCCAGATTTCGGCGCTAGTGACATTTATGTACTCGAAGAAAACGCAGGGTTAGATATTGTGCGCGGCTATGATGTGGGTTCTGATAAAATTGGACTTTTAGGTATAGCGCTCAATGATCTGGTTCTGACTCAACAAGGCGCTGATAGTATCATCCGTTTGAATGGAGAAGACATCATGCAGGTAGAAGGGGTTAATACCGCAGACCTTGCCTTTACGACCAGTTTCTCGTATATTTAAAGTCTAGGAAACGTATAAACCGTAGGGTGCGTTACGCTTCGCTAACGCACCCTCCATCTGTAAAAACCTACGCCCCTGAGACTCACTCAATTGATTATAGCCATAGACACATTTTCACAACTCATTTATACAAACATATCATTGAAGCAAAGACTATCAGTGCAGGTTTTGAGCGGAACCTATCTTCATGAAATAAACTAAAAAAATGCTATGGTAAACCAAATTATATGCTAAAATAATTAACTTATATGTAAGCCAATTATTTGGGGCATCTCAGGGACAACACAAAAGATTCAATTGGGTTGGATTTCGCGATCGCTTAACCCAACCATCTGGATTGACACAGCTCAAATTGTGGAATAGACTTGACCATTGAATCGGCGCAAAGCTTTGCACCCCTATGTTTTTCAGGTGTGAGGTTAATTCATTCAATTAGGTGTACCACGCCACTACAACAGTGACATTTTCCCTGATGTTGCGAGTGAGTCAATCAGCAAACAGTTGTGTCATATCTTAAAATAAGCTCTTCACTGAGCTTTGACAGATAGCCATATTGAGATTGGTAGGAAGGACGGACAATGCTTCACAAGCGTGATTGGTTCAGTATTTGTAAAGTTGCCCTAATCAGCGGCGCATTTAGTTATAGTCTTGGTTATTCCCTGCCTAGTTTTTCACAATCAATTGTGCCAGATAATACATTGGGTTCAGAGAACTCTGTTATCACGCCCAATGTTGAGATTAATAATCAGATCATTGACCTAATCAATGGTGGCGCAAGTCGAGGCTCAACCCTATTTCATAGTTTTGAGCAGTTTAGTGTAACTGAAGGTCAACGGGTTTACTTTGCGAATCCTAGTGATATTGCCAATATTTTCAGTCGAGTCACCGGAAACAATCACTCGGATATTTTTGGGACGTTAGGCGTTTTGGGTGACGCCAATCTGTATTTACTCAATCCCAATGGGATTATCTTTGGTCCGAATGCTCGCCTGGACGTTACTGGCTCTTTTGCGGCTAGCACATCGGGTGGTGTAGTCTTCGACAATGGTTATACCTTCAGCGCTACGAATCCTGATGCGCCCCCCTTGCTCACCGTTACGACTCCTTTAGGTATTTCTCAATGGTTACCCCCTACTGGAGAAATTACCAGTACAGGAAACTTATCAGCCGGACAAGATTTATCATTCATCGGTCAAAATATTTACTTAGAAGGGGGTCAATTAACAGCCGGAAGTGACCTAAAACTCAAAGCCTCAGAACTATTAACGATACAAGATACCGCGACTAATCCTTTTATTGCCATGGCTGGGGGTGAATTTGTCGCCCAAGGAAATCAAGGGTTAACCCTGTCTATCTTAAACCATGCCAATAGTGGCTTGAGTTCCAACGGCAACATGACTCTACGTTCAGCTAATGACATCCAAATTGATGGTCATTATGCGACCAATGGTCAATTTTCGGTTGAACAACTCGACGGTACTCCAGGGAATAGTTTTGCTGCCGATGATCCGATTGTCCTGGCTGTAGGCGATGTTAAACTCGGTAATTATCAGGGTGCGTCGCTACATATTTTAGCCGGGGGAAGTGTTGAGTTAGGCACAGTCACCATTAATAATACGGGTCCAACGGCTAGCACGATTAACAGTAACAATAACACCCTGATTCCGGGAACAAATACACCCTACAGCGCCCTGAGTGACGTTACTTTATCCGATGGCACTTCGGTTAGTGTCAATGGAGATAGTCAAGCAACATTAGATGTGAGAGCCGGAATTGACTGGACTCAAACACCATTTACCGGAGTTCCAGGTATTCCAACACCAACGGATATTCCTAGCGGTTCGGTTACATTTGAAACGCCTTCCTTCAGTGGTTCCAATATTAGCGTGGGTAAGATTGAAATTGCCAAATCTGACGGCTTAGTCTTACTGACAAATCAATATCGACCGAATTTAGCGCTACCCGATGGCAGTATTCAGGTTGAAAGTATTATTACAGCCGCAGATAAATTAGAAACGCCATTGCCAACGTTTGAGTTAGGGGGAGACATTTCCATTGATGCTCGTGGGGAGCTTTCTATTGCTGCTAATGCTGAGATTCTATCCGTTGGCTTAGTTGGCGGTAAGGTAACAATGAATAGTGGTGCGTCAATTCTTTTTAATGATTCAAGTAAGATTGAAAGCGTGAGTTTTACTTTAGCTAATGGGCTTGGTGGAGATATCAGTCTAACAGCTCCCACGATTCAATTAACGAATAACAACGAAGTTGAAACCCTTTACCTTGGCGCTGAACAAGGTGGGGCTATAAACATTTCTGCCCTTGCCTTGAGTTTGAAACAAGGCAGTCGAATCAACACAGCAACAGCAGGTATAGGAAATGCAGGTGTCGTCAATGTTGAGGCTGATTCCATTACACTAGAAAATGGTAGTACGATTTCCAGTGAAACCTCTTTTGTGAGAGGAGGTAATGCTGGAGATGTTGCAGTCACAACAAGAACACTGAGGGCTACGAATGGCAGCCAGATTTTTTCGTCAACAGCAGGTGTAGGAAACGCTGGAAATGTTAGTGTTATTGCCACTGAATCAATTAAATTAATTGGAACATCAGGAGACAGCCCTAGTGGAATTGTGAGTGCGGTACAGCCTTTTTTGGATAGCCCTAACGGACTGTTTTTGGCTGATGCCTCTGATTCCGCCTTGCCTGATTTCTTATTTCCAATGGGTATTCGTCAAGGTAATGGCAATGCGGGGATGGTTTCAGTCGAGACGGGTAAACTTGTGCTGGAAGATGGGGGACAAATTAGAACGACAACTGTAGCATCAGGTAATGCGGGTCGAATTGATGTTGATGCTGATAAAATTGAGATTAATGGGGCTGTACTTGGTTCAAACTTTCCAATTCCTAGTGGTATTTTGAGTGAGGTTGCACCGACATCAAAGGGGCAAGGGAACGACATTACCATTAACACAAATCAACTTTCGGTAAGAGATAGTGGATTTATTAGTGCCAGTACCAGCGGGCAATCAGAAACAGGGAGTAATGCTGGAAATATTACTATTGATGTCACTGGAGCGGCTATATTTGATGGCAATAAAGGTGGAGAGTTTAGCCCTAGTGGTGTGTTTGTCGGAACTTTGGCGGGAGCAACTGGAGCAGGTGGCACGTTAACGATTAACGCTGCATCCCTATCTGTAACCAATGGCGCACAGTTAGAAGCCTTGACAGAAAGTAGTGAAGATGCGGGCAAAATCTTCATCAATGCTAACTCAATTCGACTTTTTGGTGAGGATACTGGATTGTTTTCTAATGCCGTTGCTGGTTCATCAGGAGATGGCGGTTTAATTCAGGTTGAAGGAAACGCTCTCATTTTGAAAGATGGAGCGCAAATTAGCACCGATACGACTGGAACAGGTGATGCAGGGAATACCATTATCAACGTGGATAACGTGATTAATATTATGGGTGAAGAGACAGGCATCTTTTCCAGTACAACTCCAGAGTCTACCGGAAATAGTGGCAGTATCTTCATTGATCCACAATTAGTCGCAATTCGCGATGGTGGTGCAATTTCTGTCGATAGTGAAGGCACAGGGACAGGGGGTAGTATTCAGCTTCAAGGCGGTCGCTTAATTCTGGATAACGGTCGGATTTCGGCAGAAGCTGCCAGTGATAATGGCGGGAATATTGCTCTATCCTTAGACGATATTATAATCTTGCGCGGAGGGAGCTTAATTTCAGCGACAGCCGGGATAGAGAGTGGTTTTGGTAATGGGGGAAATATTCAAATCGCTACCCCATTTGTTGTTGCTATTCCTGGGCAAAATAGTGATATTACCGCTAACGCCTTTGAGGGTGACGGAGGTAATATTGGTATTGCGACGAATACACTCTTTTTTATTGAGCTTCGGGACTTAACCAACCCACGGGAGGTCATGACCAATGATATTACTGTGACTTCTGATTTAGGTGTTGATGGTACATTCTCGTTAAGTAGTCCAGAGATTGATCCCGAATCAGGGTTAATCAAATTACCGGATCAACTTGCCGATACCAGTAACCAAGTGGTGAAAACCTGTGCGGCGGCTGAGGGGAATGTGTTTACGATTACCGGGCGGGGGGGAGTACCGAGTGATCCAACGGCACCGATTCGCGGTCAAACTCTGTTATCTGATGTGCGCGATTTTGCTGCAACTGCACCGGAAAATCAGCCTCAAGCCCAAGAGTCTGTCCCGAATTCAGTCGAATCAACTTCTGAAAGGCGGTATCTTGTGGAAGCAACGGGTTGGGTGAAAAATGAACAAGGAGAGATTGAATTAGTGGCGGCTGTGTCTCAAGAGACATTACCGAATCAATACGCGAACTGTCACAGTGCGAGGTGAGGATTGTAGGGGCGCACTCATTAGTGTCAACGTAAGGGGAAAACGCAAGCAATACATTGATTCTAACCCTCCTGACAGGTAGAGATTTTTTACTCTTACATCATTTGCCTTGTAATACAACCTATAATTGAAGAGGAAAATAGTACGGTTTCTTTTGTGTTTATGGTTCAGGTTACTGATTACCTGTACGTTGTTCGAGATGACCAGATTCTCAATAATGAACCCATCATTAAGGGGACTCGGACTCCTGTGAGGGCGGTTGTTGAAACGTGGCGTATGGGAGTTACTCCCGAAGAAATTACCATAGGAATGCCTCATCTGACACTGGCTCAGGTGTTTGGTGCTTTAACATATTACAGTGATCACCAAGAGGAAATTAATCAATATATCGAACGAAATAAAATTCCAAATGAGTTAATCGATCCACTGGTTCAAGGGCTGTGAACAGATTATTTATTCATTTATACCTCGATGAGGATGTCAATGTTTTGATTGCGGATTTTGTCAGGGCAAAAGGATTTGATGTGACCACGGCGCGGGATGCAGGGCAATTGGGGGCTAGTGATGCAGAGCAACTAGTCTACGCGGTAAGTCAGGGCAGAGCATTAGTGACTCATAATCGCTCTGATTTTGAAGCGTTGGTTCAAAATTATTTTTCTGCTGGTAAAAAACACTATGGCGTTATCTTGGCGGTTCGTCGTCCGCCGCAAGAGGTTGCCAAACGGCTCTTAGCCATTCTGAATCATGTTACGGCAGATGAGTTGCAAAACCAGGTTCGGTATATCTAGATTGGCTGTTTTTGATCACCACTGCCTATATTCTGGTTGAGATAGAGCGATAGCTACCTCAGTACATAACTGGTTGAGTACAGCCTAAAAAATCCAAGTAGAAAATAGTTTTATTTGTACGCCATTTGTATCTCCTACCCACAAATTCAGCTAAACCCAATTTTCAGGAATTGATTGTATTGTCAAGACTATACCAGCACTCTAAAACGATGCCTTAAGTAACGCCAAATTCCGGGAAAACTGTGGCGAATTCAAACCGGATACGACAATGAAGACTTGATCCTCAGCGAAGGAATTAACATGAGTAAAACTTATTCTCACCTAAACAAAACACTTAAGGGTTGGCTCAAGCGCCCCCGTTCTTTTATTGCTTTAATTCTGGGTGCTTTTTTTCTCACCCTATCGTTACAATCGCCAAAAGTTCCCGCAACGGCGGCTTATCCTCCATTGAAAATGGGGAATCAGACGGAGGCAATTGTCGAGAATGGGGCGGAAATGTTAGGACCCCCCATGGCACCTCTCTACAGCCAAACGGTTGAACCATCAAATTTAGTTGAACAGGGGAAACTTTATTATCAAGCGGGACAATTTGACCAAGCAGCAAGAGTATGGCAAGAAGCAGCCGAGACGTATGCCGCAGAAGGGTTCATCCTCAAGCAAGCCCAGGCGCTGAATTACCTGGCGTTGGCGTATAAAGAGTTAGGAAATACAGAATCCGCCCAAAGCGCGATCGCACAAAGTTTAAATCTGTTAAAATCCCAACCCAATACTGACAAAAATACCCGCTTACTTCTTGCCCAAGCCTTGAATACTCAAGGAACCATTCACCTGCTGCAAGGACAAAGCCAAACCGCGTTAGATACCTGGGAAAAAGCCGCCTCCATTTATAAACAGGCAGATGACCAAACGGGACAATTAATTAGCAAAATTAACCAAGCACAAGCGTTGCAATCCTTGGGAAAATATCGACGGACAAAGTCTCTCTTGGAACAATTGGTGAGTGAATTACAAACTGAACCCAATAGTCTGCTGAAAGCCAAGGGATTGAGAAGTTTAGGTGTGGCATTACAAAGCCTGGGTCAACTGCGCCAGTCGAAAGCCGCCTTAGAAGCCAGTTGGCAAATTAGTCAACAGTTAAACTCACCTCAGGATACCAGTGAGGCACTGTTTAGCATTGGCAATGTAGCGCGAGATTTACAGGAATATGCCGTGGCTTGGACGTACTATCAACAAGCTGCCGAATTAACGCCTGATTCCTTAACTCAACTGGAAGCACAACTGAATCAATTGCGGATGGTAGTGGAGTTACAACGCTGGGATGTTGCCCAAGAACTCATCCCAATCGTCACTACTAAAGTTAACCAACTGTCTGCCTCGCGTCCGGCGATTTATGCCCAAATTAATCTGGCAGATAGTTTGATGAAAGCTGATCAAGCCGGGATGTCCAATTCTTCGGCAATGGATACCTCAAAACTCTTGGCAAACGCCGTTAACCAAGCCCAACAAATTAACGATCCCAGGGCAGAAGCGTATGCCCTGTATCAATTGGGTAAACTGTATCAGGCGAATGGGACATTAGACGATAGTAAAACCCTATCCCAAAAAGCACTAAAACTCGCTCAAGAAATTAACGCCGAAGATATCGCAGCACGGGCGGGCGCACAATTGGGTGAAATTCTGCAAAAACAAGGCAAAACCAGCGAAGCCCTCGCCGCCTATAAAATTGCCTTTGATAATATCCAATCCCTCCGCAGTGATTTAATTGCAATTAGTTCTGATGTTCAGTTCGACTTTAAAGAAGGGATTGAACCTCTCTATCGCCAACTTGTCAGCTTACTGTTAAAAGCAGGAGACAATCAAGCTAACTTACAACAAGCCCGTGAGGTGATGGAAGCGTTGCAATTAGCCGAACTGGATAACTTTTTCCAAGATGCCTGTTTAGATACTAATCCGGTTGCCTTGGAAGAAATTGATACCCAAGCCGCAGTCATTTATCCGATTATCTTACCCGATCGCCTGGAAGTTATCCTCTCGATTCCCAATCAACCCCTCACCCACTACGCCACTCAACGCACCCAAGCTGACGTTGAATCCACGCTGACACAATTGTATTCCGCCCTGTCTCCTGGCTATCCTAGAAACGAACGGTTACAACTCTCCCAGGAGGTCTACAATTGGTTAATCAAACCGGCTGAAGCAGCGATGGCTAGCCAGGATATCAAGACGCTAGTATTTGTCCCCGATGGCTTTCTCCGCAACTTACCCATGGCAGCCCTCTATGATGGAGAAAAGTATGTTCTGGAAAAATATCGGATTGTCTTTAGTCCCGGATTACAACTGTTTCCCCAAGCACTCTCCCAAAAGAAACTGCGTTTATTAGCGGCTGGATTAACCGAAGCTCGCCAAGGCTTCAATCCCTTACCAGGAGTTGATGAAGAGATAGCACAAGTATCGCAACAAGTCAACTCTAAAGTGCTATTCAATGAAACCTTTACCTTTGCTACATTTAAAGAACTGATTAACAACGAATCCTTCCCTATCGTTCACTTGGCGACTCACGGTCAATTCAGTTCTAATCCGGAGGAAACCTTTCTACTCACCTGGAGCGATCGCATTTCCATTGAAGACTTCGATCTAATCTTTCAAAAACGGCGGCTGGGACTACTGCGACCGATTGAACTACTCGTCATGAGTGCCTGTCAAACCGCAGCCGGGGATAATCGAGCTACATTAGGTTTAGCAGGATTTGCCCTGCGATCGGGTGCCAAAAGTACAATCGCCAGTCTCTGGTCAGTGAGTGATGAATCCACCTCGATTATGATGCAGGAATTCTATCACCAACTAACGGATCTGAAGGTAAGCAAAGCTGAAGCATTGCGACAAGCACAGCTTAGTCTTCTGGAAAAGCCCTTATACCAACATCCCTATTTTTGGGCATCGTTCGTTCTGATCGGTAATTGGCTATAGGCTACAAGCATTCAAGGAAAGTTGACCATGACTCCAGCAATCTGCCAAACTCTCTTATCCGCTACAGTAACCGGGACAATCTTCTTATTAACAGCCAATGCTGCTTTAGCACGTTTTGTCCCCTTAGAGTCGGAACATCCCATCAACAATAACCTGATCAGTGTAGACTTCAGTCTTCCCGACGATAATGTTCCTAAAAGCCCTGTTGGTGGGGGTGTGCGAGGTCAGGTGCAGTTTGGTCTTCCCCAGGATGCTGCACCTCGTAGTGGTGTAGCAGGTGGAACTAGAGGGGATGTGCAATTTAGCTTACCTGGCGGTTCTGCACCTCGTAGTGGTGTAGCAGGTGGAACTAGAGGGGATGTGCAATTTAGCTTACCTGGCGGTTCTGCACCCCGTAGTGGTGTAGCAGGTGGAACTAGAGGAGATGTGGAATTTAGTTTACCTAGCGGTTCTGCACCCCGTAGTGGTGTAGCAGGTGGAACTAGAGGAGATGTGGAATTTAGTTTACCGGCTGATGGGAAAAATCCCTATACCAGCACTGGTGGGGGTATCCGAGGTGATGTTGAACTATTTCTCCCCAGTGAAGATTCAGTTCTCCCAACCCCAGTGGATGTAGAAACATTAGAAGAAAATCCGGTCAGTGACATTCCTGCACTTACCGCATTAGTTCCGCCGACGAAACATGGACGCACGGTGTCACCTCGTCCCACAATCTATGTTTATTTGCCTCCAATTGGCGCACGGAAGGTCTTTTTTAGTATCCAAGATGAAGCGGGGAATTCTCATTATCACACCATATTGAATGTCTCTCCCCAAGGTGGAGTCATGGCGATTACCCTACCCCCAGACACACCCGCCTTGGAAATCGATAAAAATTATCTGTGGTATTTTGCTCCCATTGAACCGGGTGGAATTCTGCAACCCGATAATTATGCCGTGACGGGATGGGTAAAGCGGGTTGAAAATACCGTGAATAAGCAAAAGTTTGCCGAATCTCCCGTGAAGCTAGCGACTAAGTATGCCGAGGCAGGGATCTGGTATGATACGTTGCAGGTTTTAGTTGAGGCTCAGCGATCTGAACCGATGAATGAAACCTATCGTACAGAATGGCATGATTTATTAGAGCAAGTTGACCTAGAAGCGATCGCATCTCAACCTTTTGTTTTCTAGAAGGCAGGAGGCTTTGTTTGTAGTAAGCACAAAGCGTGCTTTAACGCATAGCTGGAGAGGGCTAAAGCCCTTACTACGAACCCAAGCTAATCCACCAATTAAGGTGTGCCACGACACTACTTATTGAAAGGATAAAACAACATGATCAGGGTTGAAACGAATATAACATGGGTGATGACTCGTTAACCAAGACTGAAAATCAAGCCCTTGAACAAGGCGAGGGGCAACAATCAAAATGAGCAATGACACGTCTCTACAGGCATTATTGCAACGCTGGCAAGGGGTTTTGCTGATTACGCCTTGTGTGGCAGGTTTCATTATTGCTGGGAGTTATCTGGGGATTTTTCGGGTTTTAGAATGGTTGATTTTAGATCAATTCCTTCTCCTGCGTCCCCAAGAACCCGTTGACGAGCGAATTGCCATTGTCACGATTGATGAAGAAGATATTGATTATGTGGTGCAGTGGCCCATGGCAGATAAAGTCATGGCACAGCTACTCCGGAATATTAATGCCCAAAACCCCAACGTAATTGGGTTAGATATTTATCGAGATTTACCCGTAGAACCAGGACATGATGAACGGGTTGAGGTGTTTGAAACTACCCCAAACCTAATTGGAATTACTAAAATTGCCGGAGATACCATCGACCCGCCACCCACATTAGCCGAAAAAGATCAAGTGGCGGCTAATGATATGTTCCTGGATAACGATAGCAAAATTCGCCGCGCTCTTGTCATCGGTCAAGCTGAGAGTGGTTTGATGCAGGGATTCGGCGTAAAACTGGCGTTAGATTATCTGGAAGACCAAGGGATTGAACTGGAAGTCATCAATCCTGACCAACAAATCTTTGGTTTAGGGAAAGCCACCTTTATTCCCCTCAGTAAAAATGATGTTTTCTACAAAGAATCGGATTTGGGCTGGTATCAAATCCTCGTAAACTATCGCGGCAGATTGGATCGCTTTCCTAATATTTCCATGACCGATGTCTTGGAGAACCGCATCCCAGAAAAGTTTTTCCGCGATCGCATTATTTTTATTGGGGCAAAAGCGCCTAGTCTTAATGATAACTACCTCACGCCTTATAATAGCAATTTAGTTGTCCCTACGGACTTAATACCTGGTGTCGTCATTCACGCTAATGTCACCAGCCAGATTCTCAGCGCCGCTATATCAGGGCGTCCCATGTTACGGGCAACCACAAAACCCATACACTGGCTACTGATTGTTGTTTGGTCAGGATACAGTGCAACCCTTGGCTCATTCTATATCCACCGACGCTGGATGACTCTTTTGGGGTTATTGATCGCGGTGGGAATTATTGTTGCCAGTTCCTATTTTGCCTTTCTCTACGGTTGGTTAGTTCCTGTGTTTACGCCTTTATTAGCAGTAGTTGTTGCGGCGACGTTGAGCGTCGGTCAGGTTTTGTGGCAGAATCTGATGATTTCCTATCAAAAATTAGAAGATTATGCCCGTAACTTAGAAGAAAAAGTGCAAGAACGCACCGCTGAACTCGCCCACGCCAATCAGGAAATTGGTCAACTTAACGAACAACTCAAAGCCGAAAACCTGCGGATGGGTGCTGAACTTGACGTTGCTCGTCAATTGCAATATATGATCCTGCCCAAGTCTGATGAATTAGAAGCCATTGAAGGATTAGATCTGGCTGGGTTTATGGAACCGGCTGACGAAGTTGGTGGTGATTACTACGACATCCTCTGCACAGATAATGTGGTTACTGTTGGGATCGGCGATGTCACCGGACATGGGTTAGAAAGTGGTATTTTAATGATGATGACCCAAACCGTTGTTCGCACCCTAGATGAAATTCGGGAACGTGATCCCGTGAAGTTTCTCGATACCCTTAATCGCACGCTTTACAAAAATGTGCAACGGATGAATTCGGATCGTAACTTGACCTTAGCTATTCTTAACTATACCGATGGCAAAGTTAGTATCAGTGGTCAACATGAAGAATCTATTGTCGTGCGTGCTGGGGGAATTATCGAACGAATTGATACCATGGATTTGGGGTTTCCGATCGCCTTAGATGATGACATTGCTGATTTTATTGATCGGGCGTTAATTGAATTACAACCTGGTGACAGCATTGTCCTCTATACCGATGGCATTCCTGAAGCTGAAAATATGGAAAACGAACAATATGGGTTAGATCGATTGTGTGACGTGATTAGTCAAAACTGGGATAAATCCGCCGAAGTCATTAAAGATGCGATTATTGATAATCTGCGGCACTTTATTGGTAAGCAAAAAGTTTTTGATGATATTACGTTAGTCGTACTTAAGCAAGAAGTTTAGGGACTGCTGAATAAATCTTGTGGTGGAGAGAGGGAACAGGGAACAGGGAACAGTAAGGGTTTGAGGCTTGTTTACATAACTTAATCTAGTTAAGTTTATTTCCACAAACCTACTTATTGGAAGTTGGGCAAAATTATCGGCTATCAGTATGCACCTCACCATCAAGTAATTTTAAGCCCAGTTTCTGAAAGTTTCCGAGTATAATGTAATTTATGATATTATATTTTATACAACTGATCAATCATTTCTGTCGAAACATTTTTAGCTGAACTATCAAATAAAATCTTTCCCATTTTTAATCCAATAAGGCGATGATAATATCTCAGGGCAAAATCAACCGAATGTAGGCTAGTAACCAAAGTCTTACCACCCTGTTCACTCATTTGACATAGCAACTCTATCACCTCTCGACTCAACTCCGGATCAAGACTAGAAATGGGTTCATCGGCTAAAATCACTAAGGGATTTTGGATGAGAACTCGCGCTAATGCCACTCGCTGCTGTTGTCCACCAGAGAGTTGATCGGTGCGGGTATAAAGTTTATCCGGAATTCCCACTTGAGTTAACGCCTGATGCGCTGTTTCTACCTCTAACGGAAATAATAGCGATAAAGCAGCTTTAAACAATGACCACCGTCCTAAATGTCCAGCATTAACATTGTGAATCACTCGCAAATTATCCACTAAATGAAACTGCTGATAGACTGTACCAATTTGCCGTTGCACTTGGCGTAATCTCCGAGTTGAAATTTGGGAAAGATTGTATCCTAATGCCCAAATTTTTCCTTGGGTTGGTTGTAGTGTCCCATTCAACAAACGCAATAGGGTGCTTTTTCCCGCCCCACTTGATCCGACTAATGCCACCCGTTCTCCAGGGTAAAGCGTGAGATTAATCTCCGTTAGGGCAGTCAAGCGACCAAATTGCTGAGTTACACCGTTTAGCTGGAAAATTGGCGACGAATCGCTCATTTAATTTTGCCAATTTGACGACCGACTTCTTCAATTTGAGCGTAATTGGAATTTTCTGTGGGAATAAATTTATCAGCCCCAAATAAGTCTAAAATTTCTTGGTGTTCGGGGTTATTCGGGTCAAGCTTGAGTAAGGCGGCTTGCACTTTCTGGGAAAAATCTTCACCATAGCGTGACTTGGCATCGGGATGAATCACCCAATGATAATCATAATAGGTTGGCGTTTCCCAAATCACATCCACTTTATTTAAATCCACGTCTCCGGCTTCCACGCGGCTTTTCCAGACTTGAGAATTTAATGCCCCCGCCTGATAACTTCCGGCTTCAACCAGTTGAATTGTGGTATCATGGGAACCGGAAAAACCGACCTCTCCCTGGAAATCCTCTGGTGTCACCCCGGCTTGTTCCAGAAAATACTGAGGCATTAACCGCCCTGATGTGGAGGATTCACTGCCAAAGGTAAACGTCGATCCTTTCAATTTGGATAATTCTTGGATATCCTGAATCGGTTGTAGTCCACTATTTTTATTAGCAATAAATACACTGGTAAATTCAGCATCAATATCCCGTTGGGCGATCGCCTCTGCGCCTTCAACTTGCGATCGCGCCTGTACGCCAGTTAAGCCACCAAACCAGACAAGATCCAGATCCCCCACTCGAAACGCTGTCACCGCCGCCGCATAGTTGGTGACAGGTTTATACTCGACGGGTACACCTAACTCCGTTTCCAGGTAATTCGCCAACTTGTCATATAGCCGTTGCAATTTTTCCGGATCTTGATCGGGAATCGCCCCAGCGATTAAGGGTTCAACGGTTGTCTCATCCCCCGTAGAGGAGGCGGAATCAGACGCTGGGGAACAAGCCACTAGGGGAGATAGCAGAAACAGCAGCAACCCTGATACTAAAAGGTTTTTTAGCGATGCCATAGGCTGATTTATAAACTTTTTACCCAAAACAAATTTTAGCAGTAGGCATGGTGTACGGTGTGCGATCGCGCTTTCGATGCTGGTAGATTTGGTTTGTAGTAAGGGCTTTAGCCCTGAATTGTACAGGTTTCTTTTGCATAATGCTAATCCATCTTGCTTAGGTGTGGCGTAACCCAGCTAAAATTGTGCAATAGATTTTACTGTTAAATCGGGCGCACGTCAGTGATTAATATCAACTTAAGGCTGAAACCCTTACTTAATAAGTGGGGGTGAGGGATTTTTAAATTGACACTGATGCGGTAAAACCCGTCTCTACAGAGATTAAACTTTAAAACTTTATTTGTGAATCATGCATCATGCTTCAATTCGCACGGCTGATATTCATCGCGCGATCGCGTTCTATGAACAATTAGGTTTCACGGTTTGTGAACGCTTCACGGCGGGGATTACGCTAGCCTGTTGGATGGAGGGATTAGATGGACGAATTGAACTGATTCAAATCCCGGAACCGAAACCTGCACCCGATGCGTTTGGGGATGAACATTATGTCGGTTACTATCATCTTTCTTTTGATCTCACTGAAACAGTTGCCGATTTACCCAGTTGGCTGGAATCGCTACAACAGAAGCTAGCTGAGGCATCGAGTCAAAATCCGGATCAGTTTCAGCCGCTGAAAATTCTCCTAGAACCCACTCAACAAATTATCGGCGATCGCGTGTACGAGGTGGCATTTATTGCCGATACCGATGGATTACCCTTGGAATTTATCCGAGTCTTGGCAACCCGTCAAGAATAAGGAGGATATCAGTGTCCAATACACGGATATCTTACTGGCTTGCACCCGCCATTTACTCGCCCAGCTACAACAAGCTAATTCTACACCTATCGCCAACTGGTTACGCGATCGCTACGAGGATCTCAATCGCGAATCACCTGGAGCCTTGGAGCCTTTACCAAGGACTACCAATCATCGTAAACGCTGCCCAATAATAAGGATGAGCAAAATTTTGATTGTTAGGTAATCCCGATACAACAGGGCGATTTTCCCCTTCTCCCAACCCACGCAATTCTCCGGATTCCACACGCACCTCCCCTCGCAGCATGGCGATTTGGGCGCGTCGCAGTGCCTCGGCTTTAATCGTTACATCCGGTTGACCCAATTGGTTGTAGAATTCGCTCATTAGGGCTAAAGAACCGCCATCACTGACGTACCAAAGACTGGCTAACGCTGACTTAACCCCAGCTTTTACCGCTAATCCGGCAAAGCCTAACTCGGCTTCTATACTGCCAAAAGCAGTGCGACAGGCGCTTAAAACTAATAGGTCTACTTGGGGCTTCTCATGCCAACCCAGTTGCCGCATTTGGTCGAGTTGCAGTTTCGTGTCCCAAAGCTGAATGTAAGAATTGCTGGGGTCTCCTTCTTGAAAATCCGCATGACTGGCAAGGTGGATGATTTGCCAAGGCTTTTGTTGGCGCTGAGTTTGCAGATTCTTGAGGGTGAATTGGTCGTTGAGGTAAGCTTCCCCTGACCAGACGTTTTGAGTAATCGTTTCTAGTTCAATGGGGACAGCAGGTAAGGGTCTTTGGTCAGTGAATTCAGAAGCGCCCATTGCCAGGACTGGGGCATCTTTGACGGGATTGTAGCGGGTATTGGTCAGGCTGATGCTGGGGATGGAACCGAGGGCGTATTTTTCGATGAGAAATTGTTCCCCGTCGTGTAAAGCCGCCATGGGGATAGTGCGTAAACCTGCGTCCATGGAAAAGATGAGGGTGTCAATACCGAGGGCTTCTAGATGCGGTTCTAGGGGGGCAATCATCCAGTTATACAGTTGTTTTGCTGGCGTTAAATAGGCGGTAGGGCGTCGGTAATTGGTAACGGTTTGGCGGAATTCAACTAGAGTCTTTTTCAGAGTTTTGGCATTAGCGGCGGGAATGGTTTTGCGGATGGGAGTACCGTCGGGAACAACCATGATGAGTTCCAGTTGGTCGGGTAGGGAAACGGCGTAGACGATAACCGGGTGAGTGCCAGTTTCAGTGGTGATGGTGTTTAGGGTATGGCGGATGGTTTCGACGCTGGTTTGTTCGTTGGCGATGTCTTCACCTAAATAGTCTTCGTATTCTCCTTCAAATAGGTCATCAATGGCGGGAATGGCATCATTGAGGTTTTGCGTCAGCAGGTTGGGGATGTTGATGCGTCCCGTGTCTAAGTTTCCTGTACCGGGAATCTGCCAGATAACACGAGATTCCCCGGTGAGGGGGTCTTGGTTGACTGAAGTTTCAGCACCGACAATATCGCCAATGAGAAAGGCTAAATCGGTTTGGGCGTCGCCGGGAGAATCAGAGGGGCGTTGTGAACCTGGTGGGGTGGGGGGTTGAGTAGGGAGTTGAGGGTCAGAACCCGGTGAAGGAGAGGGTTGAGTGGGGGGTTGAGGATCAGAACCGGGTGCGGGGACGGAGATGATTTGAATGCCGTCTTGGGTGTGGGTGTAGGGAAATTCGGCGGTGGGGGAAATGGTTTGTTCGGGTACGGTATTACCTGTGGTAATTGCCCCGGCTGTACCATTGGTGCTGGCATCACCAACCATAAAGGGAGTGACGCCTGCACCGCCGTGACGAATCGTAATTGTACCGCCTGCGGTGACGCCGCCTGTGGAAATGCTGGCGGTTGTACCATTGAGATTGGGGAAAGAATCAGTGGCGCGGAAGAAGCTGGGGGTAGTGATTTCTACAGCGCCACCTGTGCCAGCGATGCCGCCTTCGGTGTTAATGCCTGCGACGGTAATATTGCCATTATCTGAGTTGAGGGTAATGTTACCCCCATTGCTAATAGCTGAATTAGAGACAATGGGTAGGGAACCTGTATTGATGCTATCAGCAGCATTGAGGGTAATATCACCGCCATTACCATTACTGGAAAACGAACTGATACTGCCTTGATTGGTAATGGTGTCGTTGAGGATAGTAATGGCATCACCGCTATCAATGTCAATTGTGCCACCATTTCCATTACCACCGCTAGCGATGATGGTTTGGGTGGTAATATTGCCAGGAGCATTGAGGGTGATATTGCCACCTGCGCCGTTACTTAAAGCATTGAGAATGCCTGTGATTATTTCGTTGCCACTGGTAAGGTGTATGTCGCCACCATCACCGTTAACGCCATTGGTGAGAAGGTCTTGGGTGGTAATTTTGCCTGTAGATTGGAGCGTGATATCACCACCATTGGTATTGCTTAAACCGTTGAGAATTGCTGTGGTGATGTTGCCGTTGCTATTGAAGTTAATTGTTCCACCTTGACCGTTTTCGCTACCGAATAAAATAGTGTCCGTGGTGATATTTCCTGCTGCATCGAAAGTGATGTTGCCGCCATTGGTGTTTCCAGAAACGTTGAGAATGGCTGTCGTAATAATATCGCTGTCACTATTCAGATTAATGGTTCCCCCCTGACCATTATCGCTGCTAGCGATGATAGCGTTGGTGTTAATTTGACCAGCAGCTTGGAGGGTAATCGTACCGCCAGTACCATTAGTTCCAGCACGAAGTATTCCGCTACTCGTGTTAATTCCGCCCCGATTATTGATCAGAGTAATATTTCCACCTGTGATATTACTGGCTGTGATATCACCACTGGCATTATTCGTTAAGCCATCACCTGTACCGAGAATTAAGGTTGTATCGCCTGTACCCGAATTGAGTGTAACTTCAGGGGCGATGGAGATGACCGCTTGACCAGAGTCACGATAAGCATTGACGACTCCATTGGCAGTTGTTTCGTTGGCAATTAGAGTGAGGTTCCCATTATCGGAGAAGATAGAGGAATTGACGAGAATGCTGCGCCCTGCTTGGAAGGTGAGTCCACCACCATTGCCATTGGGGTTGTTGGTGAAAATTGGTTGCTCCACGATAATGTCCGTATTGGCTTGCATCACCACATCAGTACCTGTATTGGTAATTGCAGTGATGGCCCTAGGGGAAATGCTCACGGATTCAGCCGGGTTGTCATTGAACCTCAAATTCAATTCCCCACCGCTGTCGCCATCGCGAGGGAATAAAAAGGCTTGCCCTGTCCTAGTGACTCCCCCGGATGTGTTTTGAAAAGCACTAACCAGGATGTCGTTACCCACTGCTGCTACTGAGGTGCCAAGTTCGCCATTAACTACGGGATTGGGATTATCAAAGGTTTGCAGTAGAGTCCCAGCCTGGTTAAATAAAAATGCTTGCCCTGCCCTAGCGACTCCCCCGGAGGTGTTACGACGAGTGCCAACCAGGACATCATCACCTACTGCTGCTACTGAGATGCCGAAGATTCCCCCAACTATGGGATTGGGATTATCGAAGGTTTGCAGCAAAGTGCCACTCGGATTAAATAAAAATGCTTGCCCTGCCAAAGGAACCCCTCCAGATGTGTTACCAGAAGCACCAATCAGGACATTGCTACCGACTGCTGCCACTGACAAGCCGAAGCTGCCATCACGGACAGGATTGGGATTGTCGAAGGTTTGCAGTAAAGTCCCAGTTTGGTTAAATAAAAACACTTGCCCTGCCAAAGGAACCCCTCCAGATGTGTTACGAAAAGCGCCAATCAGGACATCATCATCTACTGCTGCTACTGACCTGCCAAATTCGCCACTAGCTATAGGATTGGGATTGTCGAAGGTTTGCAGTAGAGTCCCAGTTTGGTTAAATAAAAACGCTTGCCCTGCCCTAGCTACTCCCCCGGAGGTGTTACTACGAGAACCAATCAGAATATTGCTGCCCACCGCTGCTACTGACCTGCCGAAGTCACCATTAACTACGGGATAGGGATTGTCAAAGGTTTGCAGTAGAGTCCCACTGCGGTCAAATAAAAATGCTTGCCCTGCCCCATTGACCCCCCCGGAGGTGTTACTATCAGCGCCAATCAGGATGTTACTACCCACTACTGCTACTGATTCGCCGAAGAAACTACCATTTACGGGATTAGGATTGTCAAAGGTTTGCAGTAGAGTCCCACTGCGGTCAAATAAAAATGCTTGTCCTGCCCCATTGACCCCTCCGGAGGTATTACTACCAGCGCCAATTAGAATGTCACTACCAACTGCCGCTACTGAGAAGCCGAAACGACTATTAACTACAGGATTGGGATTAAGAAAAGTAACTAAAGGATTATTCGGGTCTCTTATGGTAATTGTTTTCGGGTCAAGCAGCAATGTCCCCGGTTGACCAAAAGATGCCCCCGCATCAACAAAACCCGTAAAAATCAGCAATTCTTTCCCCGACACCTCTACTAATCCCCCATCTCCCCCACTATCTCCCCCACGAGCGCTGATGTTACCATAAAAGCGGGTGAGTTCATCAGACCAAAGAACCACTTCACCCCCATCTGCTGTTACTCCAGACTCTGAGGAAACGCCATCGGCGGTAATTGTCGAATCGGCACTGACGAGGGTTTGCCTCGCACGGGGTAGGGTATTCTGTCCTTGATAGTCTCCACCAATATGAATGGTGCCGCCACCCCCCATCCCGGAGGCGTCAACAGTAGCAGCAAAGAGTCCCACGTTATCGCCTAATACAGTAACATTACCGCCCATCCCAGAGGAGAGGGCATTGCCTGAATCTTCTACATCCGACACGTCCAGACTACCCGAAACAATCGCTGTTCCAGCTTCATGGGGTATGGTTATCCCGGATTCGGTTAACTGCACCTGTTGAGTCTGAGTCACACTCAACCCCGTTTCCATCGTTTCAGTTTCTTCTCCGGTGAGTAATGCCGCTAAATCCAGGGGACTCACAGGTAACATTTGCCCTGTACTATCCTCTAGTGGTTCAATCTCCAAACTCAACACCTGTCCCGGTTGACTAATCCGGACTAAGTTCTCTCCCGGTACAGCAGCGATGGTAATTGTTCCTCCCGGTGCGGTTATTTGCCCTGTGTTCACCACTGTGCCACCCAGTAAGGTTAAATTCTGCCCTTCTGTGACAGCTAAATCCCCAGCATTGACAATACTGCCCGACTGCGCCAAATCAAAGGCAAACTGACTGGGATTCCCAATTAACGTTTCGTAGTTATTATCCCCAAAGGCATGAAACCAACCATTCTCGCCAAACCCAATTCCCGTCGCCGTAGTTGCGGTAAAATCCCCCATCACATTTAACTGGGAATTCGCCCCAAACACAATCCCCGCCGGATTCATTAAAAATAAATTGGCGTTCCCCCCCGTCGCCTGAATCAACCCATCAATCATGGAGGCATTCCCGCCCATTACACGGGCTAAGATATTTTGAATATCTGGTGTAGAGAGAAAATTAGCAATCTCATTAGCCGAAAGTCCAAACTCCTGGAAACTATGAAACAGGTTTGCCCCATCCCCCGATAGAGAACCCCCAGAAATATCGTACTGATTGCCATCAATCGTCACCACCGTACCCGTACCATCCTCAGCCTGGGTAATCGATTGCGCCTGAACCGGAGACATGGAGTGAAGCGTAACCATGCCCAGAGAAATTATTCCCCCTAAAGAGAATAATCCAGGTAATTTGCCAACAGAGGAGTTGCACATTTTGCTAACCTGATTTCACAAATATGCCTAGAATTCTGCCACATTTTTTTGAGATTGGGTAAGGGTGAGTTTGCCCCAACTTTGCGAGTTAACCTCAGGGAATGTTTGGCTAAAACCGCCCCAACCGTTACGCCTGTTCTCTTAGCGGTTTATGTTGTGAATCCTTGACTTAATATTTGGTTACAAAAAATTAATCAAATCGAGAGTTACTTTAACGGTTAACTGGCGGTTGAAAACACGCCACCCAGATAGATTCAGTCAGGTTGTACAAAGTATTACCTTTAAATCATTACTCTCTAGATTGTAAATAAATATGAAAATGATTTACTCTGAGTAAAAAATTCGATTTAATAGGATATGTGCTGTACAGGCATCTACCACCAACCCCTCATCAATTTAAGCAGTTTTACCTAAAGTCTCAGGGAACTTTGGACAGAGTCGCACGACTAACTAGGAATAACTGGAAACACTTAAATATTAATTCAGGGAATAGCGAGTATTATGACAAAACAAACCTACTCTCTACTCTTAGCAACCACCTCATTGGTTTGCTCCCTTTCGCTGGTGAGCTTCTCGCGCTATGCCACGCCAGTGCTGGCAGAATCTCAACCCGTTAATTTATTAGCCAGTAACGTTTTATCTGGTTCATTGAAGTTCGATTTCAGATCTCCACGAACTGAAGGAGAACCCAAAGAAAGTGGGACAATCGGCACTCGTGGCGGATGTTCCACTGATGAATCCTTGTCTCCGTCTCTAACTCCGCTAACACCCAATACGGTTCAAGGATTAACGGAAAACCAGGACACTGTGGATGAATATCCCACGTTAACCGTGAGTGATCATCCCAGCTTCTTTGTCTATGTACCCAAAACGAGTGCAACCACAGGAGAGTTTATTTTAACCAATCAACAGGGGACGCAAGAGATTCATTATGCACTTGTAACTCTTCCAGAAACGCCGGGTATTATCAGTGTTAAACTGCCCACCAATCTAGACCCTCTAGAGATTGGTCAAGTTTATCAATGGTCATTTAGTCTGAAATGTCATGATTCAGATGCAACGGGAAATCCGACTGTCTTAGGATGGATTGAACGCACTGAACCCAACCCAGCTTTGGAAAAAGACTTAGACAAGGTGAAGCCTTTAGAGTTAGCAGCCTTGTACGGAAATTATGGCGTTTGGCACGACCTTTTAGCTACATTGGTTGAACTCAGACTGTCTCATCCAGAGGATTCTAACCTAACAATGATGTGGGAAAATATGCTTAAATCAGAATCCGTGAAACTAGAAGAAATTTCTCAAGCGCCTCTGGTTGAAAGTACGCCAGTGGAGTATTGAGAATTTGGCAATGGTGGCAATGGGTTGGTGTGGGTTTAAGTGGATTAGATTCGGCTTGTAGTAAGGGAACTTTAGCCCTTAATTCTACAGTCTCGTTTATGGCACTAAAGTGCCTACTACAAACCTGTGTTAATTCAGCCAGTAGGGTGCGTTAGCGAAGCGTAACGCACCATTATTCTATTTCAATGAATGACAAATGACCAATGACAATTATTCAGTTTTTCCAGGAATGGCGCGGTGTCTTAATTTCAGCGCCAACTGTCGCCGGATTAACCATCGCCCTGCGCTTAACGGGTGGGTTACAACTCCTAGAATGGGCGGCGTTGGATCAATTCTTCCGTTGGCGTCCCCCGGAACCTACCCCAGAACGGATTGCGATTGTGGCGATTACAGAAAAGGATATCCAAAACACTGGACAGTGGCCCATTTCTGATCGGACATTGGCACAGTTAATTGAGAAACTGAAACAACAACAACCCAAAGCCATTGGTCTGGATTTATTTCGCGATTTACCGGTGCCACCCGGTCATCAAGAATTAGTTAATGTATTTGCCTCCACACCCAATCTTATTGGCATTGAAAAAGTCGTCGGCGATGCCTTGGGTGAACCTGTCGCCCCACCGCCTATCTTAAAGGAACGGGGTCAGGTGGGCGCGGCTAATGTGATTTTTGATCAAGATGGGAAAGTCCGCCGTGCTTTACTTTCAATTACGCTGAAAAATGGCGACACGATTGAAACGTTAGCCGCTAAGTTAGCATTACTTTATCTAGAAACCGAAGGGATTACCTTAGAAGAAATTGAACCGGAATATAAATATGGCTTAGGTGACGCGGTATTTACTCGCCTGCAACCCCAAGATGGCAGTTATATCAACGTCGATACAGGCGGGTATCAAATCCTATTTAATTTTCGCAACCATGAATGTCGGGGAAAACTGGAGGGAACCTGTCCCGTCTATCCCACGGTTTCCATGACTGACGTTCTAGAGGATAAAATTCCCCCAGATTGGGCGAAAAATCGGATTGTTTTAATTGGTACAGCGGCTGAAAGTGTCAAAGATCGGATTTTTACGCCGTACAGTAATAGTTTTTTCACCGCCCCGAATGGGGTAGAAGTTAATGCAGATCTCACCAACCAAATTTTAAGTGCGGCATTAGATGGGCGTCCCCTGATTCAAATCTGGTCGGAACCGATAGAATGGGGCTGGATTATTCTCTGGTCGTTTGTCGGTGCAACCGTGGGCTGGAAAGCTTTTCGTATCCGTTGGAAAGCAGCAGGACTGTTTTTAGTAGGAGGATTGCTGACGATTGGGTCTTACTTTGCATTTCTAGCGGGGTGGTGGATACCGTTGGTGCCACCTCTGTTAGCCTTGAGTGGTTCCGGTGTGGCGATTACCGCCTATATCGCCTACACGGAAAGCGAAGACAAGCAAACAGTCATGCACCTATTGGGACAACACGTCTCTCCTAAAATAGCCCAAGCCATCTGGCGCGATCGCAACCAACTCCTCAAAGATGGACAGTTATCGGGACAGAAGTTAACCGCAACGGTTCTATTTACGGATTTAAAGGGTTTCACCACGATTACCGAAAACACTGACCCAGAAACCCTGATGGTCTGGTTAAATGATTACATGAATGTTATGGCAGAGACAGTTCTCAACCATAATGGCGTCCTGGATAAATTTATCGGTGATGCAGTGATGGCAGTCTTTGGCATACCCATCCCCAGTACCACAGACGCCGAAATTACCCAGGATGCGATCGCGGCGGTAAATTGTGCAATAGAGATGGGCAAAAATCTGCGATCGCTCAATCAGCAGTGGCAAACCCAAGGCTTACCCACAGCCGCTATGCGTGTAGGAATTGCCACGGGTACTGTCGTCACCGGAAGTGTTGGTTCTCGCCAACGCCTCAACTACACCACCATTGGCGACAGTGTGAATATTGCCGCCCGCTTAGAAAGTTATGATAAATCTCTCGATGGTGGAATCTGTCGCATTTTAATCAGCGAAGAAACCTATCAGCATATCCACGATAAATTTACCACTCAATTTATCGGCACAGTCCAATTAAAAGGACGCCAGCAATCCATCAAAATCTACCAAATTTTAGCAGGATGAGCGAGGAATAACTTTTAGGAACAACTTCCCATTAACATTGTTTCAGCAGCGCAATCCACATATCAGGTGGGTTGGCATAATAATTAATCTTATCCACTTGATAGCGGTTTGAAGTAGAACCTCTCTGCAAAACTAGATAATCACCCGGTTCTACGCCTTGACCCTGTTCTGTCATATACGCTCGAATTCCGCCATCTTTCGAGACGAACAGATGATTGTAACGCTCATTGGATACTTTGTAGTGATGCGTTCTCTTCTGTTGCTGGGATAGATTGGATAACGTTCTTTGGTGTAAGGATAAATTCGTGGAAGCAAGGGTCGCTAACTGGTTGGAAGACATATCTGACACTTCTTGACTGAATGTTAGAATTTGTTAGAAAAAGTTATTTCTGAAAATGTAGGATTACATTTTCAGACCAAGGGTTAATTGACTAATTAAGTTTTATCAAAGTTAGCGGCTGCCTATCTCAGCAAAATAGCGTAATTTTTATCCGCCTGATCACCGATATTTGGATAAATCAACTATTGTAAAGATATGTTTATGTAAATATACAAAATTAAAATAATCTTTTCATCAAACAGGTTAAATAGTCGTGTATCATAAACAGATTTGGGTTTGTTGGCAGCGGTAAGATAGTTGAAGCACTGGGAGTAGCTGCTGTCATTGAAATGAACACTGTCTATAGTTTTGTAAACTTTTGTTAAGGGTAGCTCATGATTCCAGGGGAACTAATCATCCAAAAGGGAGAGATTGAACTGAATGCAGGGCGTCCTACCTTGCGCCTGTCGGTAGCGAATACAGGCGATCGCCCGATTCAGGTAGGTTCTCATTTCCATTTCTATGAAGTGAATGACGCTCTCGCCTTTGACCGAGAGCAAACCAAGGGAATGCGGTTAAATATTCCGGCGGGTACAGCCGTTCGCTTTGAACCGGGAGATGAACGGGAGGTTGAGTTAGTTCCGTTTGTCGGTAGTCGTCAGGTTTATGGGTTTAATGGCAGAGTCAATGGGGCGCTATAACAGCAAGCTGGGAGAGCAATGTAGAGACGTAGCATGCTACGTCTGGAAGCAGGGGAAGCAGGGGAAGTAATTACATACGCTTACGCTACTCCAGATCCCCGACTTCCTGGTTGAAACCCTGATGTCACCAATGAATTGATTCAGAAGTTGGGGATTTATCGGATAAGTAGCAAGAATTGTGGTTTAGGTTGACAAGGATGCCATCATTCAGCCAGATGCTGTGAAACGTAAGAAGCGTCTACCTGGTGGGGATGGATAGCCAGTCAGGAATTGACGGGACTGTGAGCCACCGAGGACGCTTTTATCGGGGAGTGATCCGATACCCGTTGTAATCGTGCGCCAAGTTTCTGTAACTTCGCCTCTAGCTTCTCATACCCTCGGTCTAAATGATGAAGTCCCTGAATTGTGGTTTTACCATCGGCGGCTAAGGCGGCTAATATCAGCGCAGCGGACGCTCGTAAGTCAGTGGCAACCACAGGGGCTCCTGATAACAAAGGCACACCGCGCACGATCGCATTATTGGCTTTAATCCGAATATCTGCCCCCATGCGATTCAGTTCAGGAACATGTCCTAAACGATTTTCAAACACGGTTTCGGTAATCACACTATCCCCATCACTCAACGTTAAGAGTGCCATGAAGGGAGCCTGCATATCCGTGGGAAATCCGGGATAGGGCAAGGTTTCAATATCCGTCGCCCGAATAATTCCTGTCGGGATAATCCGCAGACAGTCGGGGGCTTCCTGAATCACTCTCATGCCAATATCTTGGAGTTTGGCGATCGCGGCGGTAATATGATCCGGCACAACCGGGGACAGGGTGAGTTCTGACTGAGTAATTGCCGCCGCCACTAAAAACGTGCCCGTTTCGATGCGATCGGGAATAATCGAGTAGTCTACCGAATGTAAACTGGGAACACCAGAAATAATAATGGTGTTGGTTCCCGCCCCCCGAATCTTGGCACCCATGGCGTTACAAAAATTTGCCAAATCCACCACTTCTGGTTCTTGGGCAGCATTTTCTAGAGTGGTTTCCCCTTCTGCTAACGTCGCCGCCATCATCAGGGTTTCTGTTGCACCCACACTGGGATAGTCCAGATAAATTTTTGCCCCGTTTAACCGCCGCCGTCCATTCCCCTTCACATAAGCATGAACCATACCATGCTCAATTTGCACCTCAGCCCCCAGCGCTTGCAATCCCCTAACATGAAGATCGACAGGTCTAGCGCCAATGGCACAGCCACCCGGTAAAGGAACTTGAGCCGCACCTAATCGTGCCAACAGAGAACCAATCACAAAGAAACTGGCTCGAAGCTGATTCACAATCTCGTAGGGTGCTTTTGACTGCTTCAAATGACGAGCATTGATATCCAAGATATTACCTTGGCGTTCTAGCTTTACACCCAAAGCCGCCAGCACCTGACCCATCCGCCCTATATCTACCAGAGAAGGCACATTACGCAGTCGGCAATCTTCAGGACACAGCAGCGCCCCTGCCATAATTGCCAATGCTGAGTTTTTCGCACCACTAATGGTGACATGTCCTGTCAGGGAAGATCTGCCCCAAATCTCTAGAACGGAGGCGTTTGGCTTGGCTACAGAGCCAGTATCGGTCAAATTAAGAGAGTGGTTGATAGGTCTATCCTCCAGAATCGGTGAAATCTTGGCATGTTTTAAAATTTGGTTTTGATTCTACCTGAAAGAGGGCAAATGTCTAGATTTGCTCCCCAAAATTAGTGAATCGACCAGCCTTGGATTGTACCTTGTCCGATGCTGAAAATCCGCAAAAAAAAAATAGTTGACAAATAGGTCAGGATTGTTGCATGATTGAAAACTGCATGGAAAATTAAAAAAAGACGCGGAACTGGCGGAATTGGTAGACGCGCTAGATTCAGGTTCTAGTGTTCGCAAGAACTTCCGGGTTCAAGTCCCGGGTTCCGCATTGAAGATTGTAGAGACGTAGCATGCTACGTCTCTACATACCATTAAAATCATGCTAACCAGTACCAAAAATCCTCTAGTTAAGGCAATTCGGAAATTGCACACAGCCAAAGGACGACGGGAGGAGCAACTTCTGTTGTTAGAGGGAACTCACCTATTAGCAGAAGCCTGTGCGGTCAATTATCCCTTAGTCACGCTTTGTTGTACACCTGATTGGCAGCAGAGTCATCCCCAACTTTGGCAAGACGCTACCCCTCACTGTCAGCGTGTAGAACAGGTTAGCGCCTCGGTTCTCAAAGCCATGGCGACAACGGTTCAGCCAGATGGCGTAGTGGTAACGGCAATGTCTTCATTCCTCGCCCCGCCTCAGATTCCCTGTTCCCTCGGTTTAGTTTTAGAGACGCTGCAAGATCCAGGAAACTTAGGTACGATCATTCGTACCGCCACCGCAGCCGGTGTGGATGGTTTATGGTTAAGTCCAGACAGTGTAGACTTAGAGAATCCCAAAGTCTTGCGAGCTTCAGCCGGTCAATGGTTTCGTCTGCCCATGAGTGCTAATGCCAATCTGAGTCAAGTCGTTAGGCAAAGTCAGGCTCAAGGGGTACAAGTTGTGGCAACTCTACCCAAAGCGCCATTGAGTTACTGGGAGATCGATTGGCGCTGTCCCACGCTAATTCTACTGGGTAATGAAGCGGCGGGATTGCGCCCTGAGTTAGCGACACTTGCTGATCAAGCGGTGCAAATTCCCCTCGGTCAGGATGTAGAATCTTTAAATGTGGCGATCGCGGCAGCTTTAATCATGTATGAAGCGCTGCGCCAACGGGTTGGGGGAACAGGCAATAGGCAATAGGCAATAGGCAATGGGCAATAGGCAATGGGCTATAGAAATTTTGTCCCTCATCTTCCCCAGCTTCCCCAGCTTCCCCGGCTTCCCCAGCTTCCCCGGCTTCCCCGGCTTCCCCAGCTTCCCCGGCTTCCCCAGCTTCCCCAGCTTCCCCAGCTTCCCCAGCTTCCCCAGCTTCCCCAGCTTCCCCAGCTTCCCCAGCTTCCCCAGCTTCCCCAGCTTCCCCGGCTTCCCCAGCTTCCCCAGCTTCCCCGGCTTCCCCAGCTTCCCCAGCTTCCCCGGCTTCCCCAGCTTCCCCAGCTTCCCCGGCTTCCCCAGCTCCCCCTGCACTCTATTCCTCCTCCATTGGTTCAGTGTCGCCAAAAAATGCATCCAGATCAGCCGCCGCTTCTTCGAGAAGATCGAGATCAAAAACGTCATCGTCTGACTGAGCAGATTTTGATGGAGGAGTTTTTGATTGAGGAGTAGGGGATTTCAATGAAGAAGGACGGGATTTCGATTGGGGAGGAGGAGATGTATGACCCAAGAGATTCTCAAGTTGGTCAAGAGACTCTACAAACGCTCTAGCTGCTTCATTTCGATGATTTTGTTGAGACTCGCGCATAATGGTTTTATCCCCTAAAGCTATTGTTTATTGAGAGTGAACGCTACTCATTAGCCTATACTCGGAAAAACAACACCCTTACCGTTTCATTCTATGGTATAGTTTTTTAGTTTTAGGTGGACACAATTAACGTGAACGGTGAAGAACGTCATTCGTCATTCGTCATACTCGCGCAAGCGAGAAGCAAGCTACGTCATTCGTCCTTTGTAAGGGTTTGATGCTTGTTCACAAAACTTAGTAGATCTGCTGTTTTCTTTTGTCCGACTACTTAGATTAGGATGAATAATTGCTCTACTGAGTCAGATAGCAGTATGCGATAAAATCTCCGCTTTTTCGGAAAATAATATTTACTCAAAAAATAGTTCTTGTATAGTCTAAAGATGCAAAAAAATATATCGAAGCAATTAAACCGCAATCTAAGAAATCTCCGTGACTTATCCAATTTAACAAACGCACAACCCTTAAAGAAACCACCGCCTCAGCTAGATCAGGCAAAATTTTTCAGCAAAAGCTTGCGATTAGTCAGGGGTCAAGTTGAAAATAAGGGGGCAATTGCGTCAGGAAAATGGATGTGAGTCAAGAATTTGATTACGATTTAGTGATTATCGGTGCTGGCGTCGGTGGACATGGCGCGGCATTACATGCAGTAAGTTGCGGCTTGAAAACCGCGATCATTGAAGCATCGGAGATGGGCGGGACTTGTGTGAATCGCGGTTGTATCCCGTCAAAAGCCCTATTAGCCGCATCAGGGCGGGTGCGTGAGTTACACAATACCCATCATCTGAAATCCCTGGGAATTCAGGTGAGTGGCGTAGAATTTGATAGAGACGCGATCGCGAACCATGCCAATACCCTGGTGAGTAAAATTCGTGGCGATCTCACCAACAGCCTCAAACGCTTAAAGGTGGATATCATTCCCGGTTGGGGTCGAGTGGCGGAATCCCAAAAAGTAACGGTGACGACAGACGAGGGTGAAAAAACAGTCACCGCCAAAGACATTATCCTCTGTACAGGTTCCATTCCCTTCGTTCCCCCCGGTATTGAACTCGACGGGAAAACCGTCTTCACCAGCGACGATGCCCTCAAGCTGGAATGGTTACCTCAATGGGTGGCAATTGTTGGCAGTGGTTATATCGGGTTAGAGTTTGCTGATATCTATACCGCCCTAGGGTCAGAAATCACCATGATTGAAGCCCTGGATCAGTTAATGCCCACCTTTGACCCCGATATTGCCAAACTAGCTAGCCGGGTGTTGATTTCTCCCCGTGATATGGAAACCTATTCCGGCACTCTGGCACAAAAAGTGACTCCGGGTTCACCCGTTGTGATTGAACTAGCAGATGCTAAAACCAAGGAAGTCGTGGATGTCTTAGAAGTGGATGCCTGCTTAGTCGCCACGGGACGGATTCCGGTCAGTAAAGATTTAGGCTTAGACGCCGTAGGTGTAGAAACAGATCGCCGAGGCTTCATCCCCGTCAATGATCAAATGGCAGTTTTATCCGGCGAGGAAGCCGTTCCCCACCTCTGGGCAATTGGTGACGCTACCGGGAAACTCATGCTGGCACATGCAGCATCAGCTCAAGGAGTTGTCGCTGTGGAAAATATCTGTGGGCGTCATCGTACTATTGACTATCGCAGCATCCCCGCCGCCGCCTTTACCCATCCAGAAATTAGTTACGTGGGATTAACTGAACCCGCCGCCAAGGAACTCGGTGAACAAGAAGGATTTGAAGTTGGCTCAGTGAGGACGTATTTTAAAGGAAATTCCAAAGCGATCGCGGAAGGAGAGGCGGATGGGATTGCCAAAGTTATCTATCGTAAAGATAGCGGTGAAATCCTCGGAGTTCACATTTTGGGCATTCATGCCTCTGATTTAATTCACGAAGCCTCAAACGCGATCGCTCAAAGACAATCGGTGAATACTCTGGCATATCTAGTTCACGCTCATCCCACTTTGTCAGAAGTCCTTGACGAAGCCTACAAGCGAGCCGTTGCCAGTCATTAGATAAGGCAGGAGGCAGAAGGCAGAAGGCAGAAGGAATAAGACTTTAAAACCTGCTCTTAAATTCCCTGTTCCCTGTTCCCTGTTCCCTGTTCCCTGTTCCCCAACAAAGGACATAAGACCAATGACAAATGACCAAAAACAAATTCGCCGTCGTCCACCTAATCCGGCGGTTGACCTAAATATCCTGCGCTATCAAGTTGTTCTTCCAGACGCCCAGCCACGCCATATTCTAGAAGAAATTGTCTGGCATAAAGAAAAAGAAGTTGACCAGATGCGGGAACGGCTGAACTTAGCTCAACTGCGGAAACAGATCGAGTCAGCCCCGCCAGCGCGTGACTTTAAAGCAGCGTTATTAGCGGCAAAGACTCGTCCCGCCTTAATTGCTGAAGTGAAAAAAGCATCACCGAGTAAAGGCGTGATTCGGGAAGCATTTGACCCAGTTGCCATTGCCCGTGCTTACGAACAAGGGGGGGCGAGTGCCATATCCGTGCTGACGGATAAAAAGTTCTTCCAAGGGAGTTGGGATAATCTCAGCTATGTCAGGGAAACTGTAAATTTGCCCATTCTGTGTAAAGAGTTCATCATTTATCCTTATCAACTCTATCTAGCTCGGAGTCGTGGCGCTGATGCGGTGTTGCTGATTGCGGCTATTTTGTCGGATCAAGACCTACGGTATTTTGTCAAAATTGCCAATGGGTTATCCATGACCCCTTTGATCGAAGTGCATACTCTGGATGAATTAGACCGCGTGTTATCGGTAGATGGCGTTACCCTAGTAGGTATAAACAATCGCAACTTGACAGATTTCTCGGTTGATTTGCAAACGACCTGCCAACTTCTGGCAGCACGAAGTCAGCAGCTTGAAGAACGCGGTATTCTGGTTGTCAGTGAGTCAGGACTGCATAAACGTGCTGATTTAGAGCAGGTCGCATCGGCGGGGGCTACAGCCGTACTGATCGGTGAATCATTGGTCAAACAGCCTGATCCAGCCCTAGCCGTTACCAATCTGTTGCCAAGTTCTTGAGTTTTCTGTCGTCAATTGTCCTTGCCTGTAGCCACGGATGCTACAAGAGGTCAGATCATCCGACACGCTTTTTCAACTGAAGCGCGATCGCGAATTCGTCTTTTGAGGTAAACCCGGTTTCATGGAGCCAATACCCCTTCCGTCTTATATTCACTACGAACTGCTACTACAGATGCTAGAGCGTCATACTGCCTTTGCCACGAATCAAAATCCCATGATTCGAGAACAGGTGCATCAATTGATTGTTACGCTCCGCAAAGCGTTAGCCCAGCAGAAACAACTCGAACAAACCTGTAATCGGCTCAATTTACCGGTTGAGTACCGTTGGTCACTCAATAGTGTCAATGTTGAGTCAAAATCATCAGATAATGGTTTTCCCCTAGATTCGGATACCAAATCTCAGTCGTCAGGAACCCCATAGAAGACAGCTAGGGGCTTGCAAATTACCCGATCTTTGAGAGGGAGGGAAGCTTGCCCCACCTGACCAGAAGGCTCACCTCGACTTATCTCGGCTTCGCTCGATACCAGTCGCGGGCGTGAGCGGAGCCGAACCGAGCAGCCGTTATTAGGGAGAGTTTAAGTTCTCACCTTGGAATGCGTGCCAGTTCCAAGCCCTGAAATCTCAGCATTAAACAGGTGTACAAGGGTTAAGCCAGTGTGCTGGGAAAAGTACCGCCTAATAACCACTTCGAGGC